>JBDLVK010000138.1:0-20790 GCA_039804825.1 Bacteroidota bacterium | reverse complement strand
GAAAATCCTTCAAGATTTGTTTCTTTTGATCGATAGTTAATTTATCGTAACTAATTATGGCTCTTCTCTTAGACATGATTACCCTTTAAATTTCTAATTTATATATTCTTTTAATCGGAATAACAACATTTTGCTTCAAAACGATTGCATTATCCGTAACTGCCCAAATTGTCGTGTTAACCACTCTTTTTTTCTTGTCATCTTCAAAGTAAATTTTCACCTTGTGATGCTCGATATTTCCAAGTGCAATTGCTCTTTCCAACTCCACTTTCAAAGCTAATGCTTCTTTTTCCGATTTTAACAATTCCGTTGTCGGAAAATGTAAATCAGCTATTGCCTCCTTCTCCACTAATGCAAATGTGCTGTCCATAGAATGATTTTTGAGCAAAATTAAATGAAATGTTATACTAAACTAACTTTTCGAAAAATTAGTCTAAAATTTTTATCAAGATTCGATTTTTAATAAACTAAAAACGCCACTCAGAATTGTATCTAAGTGGCGTTTTCAATTGATTGAATTGGTTTATTTTACCTTGCTTTTTAGTTCGTTTTTCAATCCGCTCCATTCAACTAAGTGCATTTTCACAACACCTACTGGAATTTTAGCTTTTACCAAAACTGGGATTTTGTTATCATCATTCGTTACCCAGAAGTTAACGTCTTCTTCACTTTTAAAGTAGCGACCTGTTTGTACAACTGGAACAAATTTGTGGCAATTGAATTTTCCTTTACGGATTGTGATCACCTCATCGCCCACATATTTGATTTTAAGGTTGTAGATTTCATCGTCCATGAAACATTTGAACTCAAACGTTTTTCCTTTTTTCATGTTTTTGAAATCCAATGTTCGAGCGTAATAAAAAGAAGAGATCATATCTTGAATTCCAATTGGAATTTTGAAATCTTTTCCTTTTCCGTTGTTCACTTTGTATTTATCGTGATTGAAGGTATAATCTTGATTAATTTTGTAACCACCTTCATCTACACGACGCACGAAGAACCAAGGAAAAATTCCTTTTTTGTCTAAATACGTTTCATATTTATCGTTGACTTTATAGAAAGCGTTGAATCCTCCAAGGGTTTTACCAGTTCCAGTCGCTTGTAACAACTCACGACCTGCGCCTTTTTTTGTGGTTGTTTTCACTTCCATAATCGCCTCGCCAGCATCCATAAATCCGTAAGTAACGCGGTAGCGCAATTTCTCACCAGCTTGAAAAGCTTTATTGGTTACAGTTGGGTAAGTAACTTCTGTAGTACTTGTCATCAAGACAACCAATCCTACTAATCCAAAGAAATAAGCAAACTTTTTCATGATCTTTAATTTAAGTCCAAACGCAAAAGCAAAGTGTATGCCATCTTTTTTAATCCATCTATAGCCAACTGTTTTTTAGTTAGTTATCAAATGTGTAGCCAACAGAAATTCCTGCCCAAGGGAAAACTCGAAAAGGAAAAAATGCAGCTTCTCTGAAAAACGAAAAACCACTAAAACTATTGTATTTCATTTGGCTTCCATATTCCACAAGCATTCCGTCATAGTTCACCATTGCAACGGCTGGTGTTAATGTTGCGCGCAAAAACAATCCACCTTCCTTTTGCTGAAAACGATAACCAATCTTTGGCGTGAAATACGAGTAAAAATGAGGAATGTAGCCCATTCGTTCGATTGTAATTGGATTTCCATTCGAATCATTGGTCGTTGTGCTAAAATGAACATTTCCTTCTACCAAGTACATAGCGGAAAGTCCAAGTCCTAATTCTAAGAAATGGTTTCGCTTTCCAAGTAACCAGTTATAACTCAAAGGCAAACCAGCAACAAATAAATCTTTTGTTGGTACGATCGTTAAACCTGCCGAAAAAGATGTAACATGCTTTGGACCTTGAACAATGAGTCGATCATACGAAATTGCATCGTATAAACCTTGTCCAAATGCTTCGACATAGATTGTATGCGGAGCGCGTTTTTCTAAACGGAGTGTGTCTTGTGCATACGTTCCTTGAACTAGAAACCAGACACAAATGGTAGGAATAATCTTCTTCATGCTTTAAAAACAAGCAGCACCTGCGAAAAGTTACAGGTTCACCTAAAATGTATATCCGAAACCGACTCTTGCTGAAAATTCAGCTTTGTCAACCATTAGAAAAAATCCGTTTGTTGAACCAAAGCCAAGACTGCCGTACACATAAAGCTTGTTGGCAAAACGTTTCTTTAACCCAAGATCAACTGTGTTTTCGTAAATTACCGATTTTACTGTTTCTGTGCCTTTGTAATCCGTCACTTGTTGCTGAAAAACAGAATAATTGAAACGGAAAATCAGGTCCACATTGTTCCATTTTTTCAGGTTATGCGCATAGGTGTAGGCAAACGAACCACCTAACATGGAATGCTTGATGTGATCAGAATCATCGCCGATTGGTTTATTTAAGTATGTATATTCTGGACCTAGAAAAAACGAATGATTTCCGCTGGAAAGACCGAATAACAAAGCACTGTGCGTCAACGAATAATCTTGTATTTTGTTAACGAAACGAAAATTATACACATTAGAATTTTCAATACCGAAATGAATTAACTTGTCTTGTCCAAAGGCAATGTGAGAAAAGAACAAAAGAATGCTTGTAAAAAAGTAGTTTCTCATGAATGAACATTTTAACTAAAATACTAAAAAAGGCGAACAATGTCCGCCTTTCACTATCTCATTTACTTCAAATTAAAGCACTATGTTCACAATCTTACCCGGAACGACAATTACCTTTTTAGGGGTTTTTCCTTCCAAGTATTTTTGTGCATCCGCATTCGACAAAACTGCTTCTTCAACTTCTTTCGGCGTAAAGGCAGTTGGTAATTCAATTTTCAAACGCATTTTTCCATTGAATGAAACAGGATAAGCGATGTTTGCTTCTACCAAGTGACTTTCATCAAATTTCGGGAAGCTTGCGAAATTAATCGTGCCTGCTTCATTGCCCAATTTCACCCACAATTCTTCACAAATATGTGGCGCATATGGAGAAAGCATGATCAACAATTCGTGTAAAATATGTTTGTTGTTACATTTCTGATCCGTCAATTCATTTACGCAAATCATAAAGTTAGAAACGCCTGTGTTGAAAGAGAAGCGATCTAAATCATCTGTCATTTTTTTGATGGTGCGATGCAATGTTTTCAATGAATCTTTCGAAGCTGGTTCTGCAGAAACATGTGCTTGACCATATTCATCGATGTTGAACAAACGCCATAATTTACGCAAGAAATTGTGTACTCCATTGATTCCTTTTGTGTCCCACGGTTTGCTTTGCTCCAACGGACCCAAGAACATTTCATACATACGCAAGGTATCGGCTCCAAATTTCTCAACTAACTCATCTGGTGTTTGAACGTTCAATTTTGATTTTGACATTTTCTCCACCTCTGAACCACACAAATAACTTTCGTCCTTTTCATTTAGGAATATTGACTCGTTAAATTCGCTATGATAAGGATCTGTCTTGGCTAAATCAATATTTAGTGTTTCACCGTCAACATAATTAATATTTACATGAACTTGATTTACAAAATATGTTATTTTACTAAAATCAAGTTCACCATTAACTGATTGAATTAATTGGTTAATTTTTTCTGTATATTCTCCTTTAATTCCATTAACAATTTCGTTTCTATACGATTTACTAACATAAATGAATCTTGCAGGAAGTTTCAAGTTTTCGATGCCGACACTTCCGATATGTAATCTGTATGCAAATCGACTATTCCCCAAAATCATCCCTTGGTTGATCATTTTTGCAAAGGGCTCATCAAACGAAATGTAGCCTTGGTCGAACAAGAATTTTGTCCAGAAGCGTGCATACAATAAGTGTCCAGTAGCATGCTCAGAACCACCAATGTATAAATCCACCTGTTTCCAATAATCTGCTTTTTCTTTCGAAACGAATTCCGCTTCATTTTTTGGATCCATGTAGCGCAAGAAATACCAAGAACTTCCTGCCCAACCTGGCATTGTATTGTAATCCATTCGATCGCCTTGGAATTGTTCTTTCCACGCTTCTTTGGTTGCACGCGCTAGTGGTGGCTCACCTGCTTCTGTCGGCAAGTATTTATAAACTTCCGGCAAGCGAATCGGCAATTGATCATCGTTTACCAATTTCGGTAATTCGTTTTCAAAATAAACTGGGAATGGTTCTCCCCAATAGCGTTGACGACTAAATACTGCGTCACGCAAACGGTAATTTGTTTTTCCTTTCCCTAATCCTTTAGCTTCGATGGCTTCAATGGCTTTTTTCATGGCCGTTTTTGCATCCAAGCCGTTTAAAAAATCAGAATTAGCAATGATTGCATCTTTTTCCGTGTAAGCAGCTTCCGAAATATCAACGTCAGCAAAAATATTTTTTATTTCTAAGTTGAAATGTTTTGCGAAATCGTAATCGCGTTGATCGCCACAAGGGACCGCCATTACAGCGCCTGTTCCGTAAGAAGCCAAGACGTAGTCTCCAATCCAAATTTGCACTTTTTCACCTGTGAAAGGATGAATAGCAAAAGCACCTGTGAATTGTCCGGTAATATTTTTCACATCTGCCTGACGATCACGTTCTGATTTAAGCGATGCTTCTTTTTTATAATTTGCAACACCTTCTGCATATTCAGCTGTTGTGATTTGATCCACAAATGGATGTTCTGGTGCAAGAACCATGAAGGAAACACCGTAAACTGTATCAGGTCGTGTGGTGAAAACTTCAATGGCGCCTTCGAGAGCCTCAGTCGCCGTAGAGCCATTGTCCTCTCCCTCATTCCCACTCCAAAGGGGGAAGAAAAGTGAACATCCTTGTGATTTTCCGATCCAATTGCGTTGTTGGTCTTTAATAGAATCTGTCCAATCAACTGTTTCCAAACCAGTCAATAAACGTTCAGCATACGCTTTGATGCGCATTGACCATTGGCGCATTAATTTTTGTTCAACTGGATGACCACCGCGCTCAGAAACACCGTTTACTACTTCGTCATTCGCTAAAACAGTTCCCAAGGCTGGACACCAATTAACCCAACTATCAGCTAGATAAGCCAAGCGATATTCTTGTAAAATTTCTTCTTTTTTTCGTGCGTCAAATGACTTCCATTCAGCTGCTGAAAATGTCGTTTCGCAATCAGAAACAGCGTTTACTTCGGCGTTTCCATTTACTTCAAATGCTTCAACCAATTTAGAAATTCGTTCCGCTTTGTTGCTTGTGTTATCGTAGTAGCAATCGAATAATTGTTTAAAAATCCATTGCGTCCATTTGTAATATTCTGGAGACGACGTGCGAACTTCACGGTCCCAATCGTATGAAAATCCAATTTTGTCTAATTGATTCCGATAACCTTTAATGATGTTGTCTTGATAGTTTTCATCTTTTATTGTACACGAAATACTTTTGTCTATCAATGCTTCTTCTTTTATAGAACCATCAATGTTCACAAATTGACTTTTTATTTTTCCATTGACATCAAGGCAGCCATCAATATTTATTGAGGTAGTAATTTTAGGATGTAATCCCGTTTGAATCGCATATTGTTCAGCTGGAAGCCCAAAGGAATCGTAACCCATTGGATGCAAGACATTGAATCCTTGCAAACGTTTGTAGCGCGCATAAATATCAGATGCAATATAGCCAAGTGGATGTCCAACATGTAATCCAGCACCTGAAGGATAAGGAAACATGTCTAAAACATAGTATTTTGGTTTTGAGGTATCTTCAGTTACTTTAAATGTTTTGTTTTCAGCCCAAAACTTTCTCCAGTTATTTTCAATATCGCGAAAATTGTATTCCATGCGTTTCTTCTTAATTACGAAGGTGCAAAGATAAAGAAATGGTGGGAAAAAGAAAGTGTCAATTTTTACTCCATTTTAAAGCTTTCAAATGCTTGAGGCGAATTATAATTGTGTTTTCCAATCAAAATACTATTTTTAAACTTCAAATGAAATTTAAGTCGTTCACATCCTTGTTTTTCCTGATGATTTTGCTTTTGCTAAATCAAAACGCTTCATTCGGGCAGAATTCTCATGAGAAGCAATTAATAGAAACCATCAAACGTGAGAAAAACGACACGAAAAAGTTCTTACGCATGCTTTCATTAGGAGAGTATTACAAAACAAATAATATTTTCAGGGCTGATTCAATGACGCATGTATTGCTACAAAAAAGTCGTGTTTTTGATGATTCATTGCGTTTTGCAGCCTTAATGTACAGCGCTGAGGTGAATGAAATTTTAGGGAATCAAGATGAATATTTCAGGGATATTTTGGCGTGTCAACCCTTTTTGAATCGCATTTCATCTGACGAAGTAACATTTAAAATTTACCGTCATCTTGGTTATTACCATAGTTATTCTTTGGAATTTGAAACAGCAAAATTTTATTTGAATTATGCACAACGTATAGCAAAACGAAAACGAAACAATGCTAAAATTGCGGAAACAAATAACTATTTGGCCTTGAATTTTATGTTCCAGAACAACAAAGATTCTGCCTTGTATTATACAGATGAAGCGATTCAATACGCACGTAGAACGTCCAATAAAAATATTCTTTCTGAAAGTTTCAATACACAGGCACGTATTTATGATTATTTCGGTCAAGTTGAGTTAAGTGTTGCGAAAAACATTTTGGCCTTGGAAATGGCTTCCGAGACGAATAATATTTATCAGCTTGCCAAATACAATCGTGAATTAGGGCAGTCGCAGCGTATCATTTTAAACTTGGATGACGCTGAATATTACTTCAAACAATCGTATGATTATGCTAAAAAAATAGTCGATCGTCGACAAATGGGTCTAGCTCTTTCAAATCTTGGAACCGTTTATTTTGATCGGAAGGAATACAAAAAAGCGATTGAAAACACGGAGAAAGCAATCGATTTGCTAACTCAATTGAATGACTTAAATGGTTTGGGTGAAGCGCACAACAACCTTGGAATAATTTATCGTGAGCAAAAAAAATATGCTCAAGCATCGAGTAATTTCAATCAGGCGTTGGTCTTGTATGAATCGACTGGAAACAAGGAGAAAATTGCAGGTGTATATCACAATGTTGGAACCATTTTCCAGAAACAAAAGAAATATGCGAATGCCCTTAATTATTTGCAACGTTCCATCGAAATTCGTGAGCAATTCGGTTCTAAAAATCAGATTTACAATACGTATCGTGTGATGTCAAGTGTCTACAAAGACGTTGGAAATACCAAAGAATCTTTGCGCTATTTACAATTGTATCTAGATTATTTGGATAGCAATACCACAGTTCAAGCGGCGACAAAAATTGCTGAGTTAAGTGAGTTGTACCGCTCGGAACAAAGAGAGCGTTTGATTAGTTTACAAGGAGATTCACTTGAACGCCAGCAACAAGAACGCGCCCTAACATCTACAAAATTAGAAAACAGTCAATTGAGGAACAATTTCCAGATGTACATCATTTTTGCCTTCTTAATCATAATTGTATTGGCTGGCATTATTGGTTTTTATCGCTGGAATCAAACGAAAATTAAGCAGCAGCAGCGCGAGGCAGAAATGTCCCAAACCTTGCTGAGAACACAAATGAATCCGCACTTTGTCTTTAATGCGATGAGTGTAATTCAAAGTTACATTTATGAAAACGATACCGTGAATTCGTCAAAATTCCTGGTTAACTTTTCACGTTTAATGCGATTGATTTTGGAAAACTCTCCGAAAGAATTTATTCCTATACAGACTGAAATTGAGATTCTTCAAAAATACTTGGAAACACAAAAATTACGTTTTGAAGATCGTTTTGAATTTAAAATAGATGTTTCATTTGAAATTAGTATCGAATATGCAATGATTCCACCAATGATTACACAACCCTTTATTGAAAATGCAATTGAACATGGGCAATTACATACTATTGAAGGTGGCTTCATCAATGTTTCTTTTAACAAAGTCGATGAAATGCTTCAAATACTAATAGAGGACAACGGCATAGGAAGAAAAGGCGCTGAAATGAATAAGAAAAGTAAGGCTCACAAATCGATGGCAATGAAAATTACGAAGGAACGTATTGATAATCTGAATAAAAAATACCGCACTGAAGGATTTTTGATCATTGAAGATTACAATAAAAAATTGGAAACTGGAACAAAAGTGTTAATTTCGTTACCGTACAAAGAAGACAACCCTAAATCTCTTGACACATGAAAAAAGCTTTGATTATTGACGATGAAAACCGCACACGTGAGTTAATCGCAAAAATGATTACGTCATTTGGATTTGACATTGAAGCAATTCCTGCTGGAGAGAATGTACAATCTGGAATAAAAGCTATTGAAGAAATAAAACCAGACATTGTTTTTCTTGACATTCAAATGCCGGATGGGACTGGTTTTGATGTACTTCGTTCTGTTAAGAATAAAAATTTTGAAGTTGTTTTTATTACTGCGCATGAAGAATTCGCGATCAAAGCAATTAAATTCAGTGCCCTGGATTATTTGTTAAAACCAATTGATCCTTCTGAATTAAGAGCGGCGGTTGAACGTGCAATTCAAGCAGTTGATGACA
Organism: Bacteroidota bacterium; assembly: GCA_039804825.1. Classification (GTDB taxonomy): domain Bacteria; phylum Bacteroidota; class Bacteroidia; order Flavobacteriales_D; family Crocinitomicaceae; genus M0103. The sequence goes on along the minus strand of JBDLVK010000138.1, from coordinate 12,254 downwards.
AGAAAGAAGACAGTCAGTTTGACGCCTTGCAAAACAATATTCAACCGAATCAAAAACGCCGTTTGGTCTTAAAGACACAAGAAAGTGTTTATGTGGTTGAACTTCATGAAATTATCCGTTGTGAAGCAGATCGTAATTACACTTCTTTCTTCCTTGTAGGTGGAAAGAAAATCCTTGTTTCAAAAACCTTGAAAGAATATGAAACATTGCTTTCTTCTCACAATTTCTTGCGGGTACAACAATCTCATTTAATTAATTTAGATTACGTTGATCGCTACGATAAAGGAAACGGTGGTTCTGTTGTTATGAAGGATGGTTCTGAAGTTCCACTTTCTCCTGCAAAACGCGATATTTTCTTTAAGATACTTGAGAACCTTTAGACTTTAAATAATTCATATTGGACATTTGTTCACTCATTATGGCGAAATATTCATTTCGCCATTTTTTGTGGAATTAAGTCTGTATGTTTGATTCAAGAAATAAGGAGAAAAAAACCAGGTTATCTTCTTAGGTTCGCTTTGAAATGGTTTGAGATTGACGCGCTGCTTGGAGAGGCAGTTTTCATTTTCTAGTTTGATTAAAGAGTATAACAGTTCTTTTGTCTTTCTTAAATCTTCATAGTTAGTAATTTATTACTCCTAAGAAATAACCTGTTTTTTTATTCAACATTTCCGCTTCCATCATACTACTTTGGAAGTTTGTTGTTACTACTAATGAGAATTAACTTACTACTAACATTTAAAAAAGGTCAACTTGCAGTTGACCTTTTTTAGTTTTAAAACTTATCACTTTGAATCTTGTAGAGCACTGGCCGTGATGGCGATGCATCATTTACAAACGGTGCCATTTGCATTTCCAAAACATAAACATCATCTTCAATACTATCGTCTACATATATAAGCTCTGTTATCGTTTTGTCAAACTGAGGGTTTTCTGGAACTTTCCAGAATCCATGATGAAAAGCCAAAGCTCCACCATCCGATTCTCGATCTACTGAAGGCACATCAATTAACAAATGCTTTATTCCTTTTCGTTCCAATTCCGTTAAAATGCCTAAATCCAAAAATGGAGGATTAGTTGCTGAATAGTTTTTGTGCTGTTTCCCTTTTTCATTGGGAACTGTTCGAATAATTAACGCTTCAATTTCCTTGTCTGATAATGAAAGTTGATCTGCAAAAATGATCAAATCCTCAACTTGTTCATCTTCGTTCCATACTTTTCTTGGTTCGACAGTAATCAGTTGAGCTTTGCATATAAATTCTTTTAACGTTTCATTTACAGAATAAACTTCTTCTGTTATATGTCCTAAACACTCCGTGTGCGTTCCATGGCCATGAGGATTAAAAAATATATTTCTGAAATTTACCGATCCACCTTCTCTAACAGATCCCAAAAATCCATTCGCTCGCACTGGTTCAATGATCGGAGGATCCACGTACCAAGCACTCACATTCTCCTTACTTGCTTCCATTGGAAGTGAGATATCAAATGGTTTGCTCGTTTCTATGTACGAATTTGAATCAAGGAAAAGTTTCATTTTTTTCTTCCTAAAATACACATTTTTAAGGTTTTTAAATAAAATTAAAATATTTCATGGTTTTATTTACCATGGTATATTTATTTTTGTATATTTGTCAAAAAAAATAAAACATATGAAAGCATTTAACTTATTATTCGTTGCAGCAGCTGCAATTTCATTGGTTTCTTGTGGTGCATCTGAAGAAGAGGCAGCAGAGAAAGTAACTTATTCATTAGATGCAAAAGCATCATCTTTGGAGTGGACAGGAAGTAAAAATCCTCAATATTTCCACGTTGGAACTGTTAATGTTACTGAAGGTTCAATTGAAATGGAAGGTGACAAATTAGTTGGCGGATCATTCAAAATTGACATGAACTCGATTGATTCAAAAGATAAGAACGTCCCTGCAGACAAATTACCTATGTTAGTTGGTCACTTAAAAGATACAGCATTCTTCTTTGTTGCAGATTTCCCTGAAGTTAACGTAACTGTTGACGGTTATGAAAATGGAAAGTTAGCTACAACTATCAATGTTAGAGGTGTTGAATTGAAACAGGACATCGCAGTTAAATTAACTTCTGATGACAAAAAAGCAACAATCAAAGGAAAATTCGAAGTTGATTTTTCAAAATTAAACATGAAAGGGATGCAGCCGGAGCCAGGATCAACTGAGCACGTTTTGCCAACAATTTCATTTGATTTGAACTTGAGCTTAAACAAGAAATAAGATAACCTTAGTTATTGGAAAAGGATGGGATTTTTCTCATCCTTTTTTTATTTATTTGTAGCATGGAATTCGAAGCAGTGATTTTAGATTTAGGAGGAGTTATCATTAATTTGGACTATTCAAAAACAATACATGCTTTTGAAGCATTGGGAATGACGGATTTCAATTCGGTTTATTCGCAAGCAGCACAAACAAATTTATTTGACGATTTCGAAACGGGGCAAATTTCCTCTCAACGATTTGTCAATAGCCTTTTACCTTATCTGAAATCTGGGACGACTCCAAATAAAGTAGTACACGCCTGGAATGCGATGATCTTGAATGTACCAGCAAAAAAACTTGAACTACTTGTATCACTTAAGCAAAAGTATCCGGTTTTTTTGTTAAGCAATACAAATGAACTTCATGTTCCCGTTGTCAGACGCGAATTTGCTAAAGTGACAGATAAACCAATGGAACACTTCTTCAATGAAATGTATTTTTCACATGAAATAAAGCTGCGTAAACCAAACCAAGAAATATTTGATTTTGTGTGTAAAACAAATGGGTTAATTCCAGAAAAAACACTTTTCATTGACGACTCAATTCAACACATCGAAGGTGCTAAAACACTCGGACTTTTAACCCATCATTTGACGAATCCAGAAGATTTATATCAACTCTTTTCCTGACACAATTCAACAAGAATGCTCTCAGTTGATTTTGGATGAAGAAATGCAATTAGTTTATTGTCGGCGCCCTCTTTAGGTGTGGTATGTATTAACGTAAAACCTTCGTTGTTTAATCGTTCGATTTCAGCTTCGATATTTTCAACATCAAAAGCAATGTGGTGAATACCTGGCCCCTTTTTATCCAAATATTTTGCAATTGGAGAATCAGCATTTGTTGCTTCTAACAATTCAATTTTCGATTCACCTATTTGAATGAATGCAGTTTTTACACCCTCCGAAGCCACTTCTTCTATTTTATAGCATTTGCTTCCTAAAAGTGTTTCGAAGGTCTTAAGCGATTCTTCTATGCTTTTAACAGCAATCCCAAGATGTTCAATTTTTCGTAACATATAGACAAAAAAAAACCTGAAGTAAACTTCAGGTTATGAATTATATAAAATCAATTAATTTTTGATAAATTTCTCATTGACGTTGTCAAAGTTGATATAGTATGCACCACTCAATAGGTTTTGACAATTTACAGATGAACCAACACCTTTCTTCACGATGTTTCCATATGCATCGTAAATTTCGTATCGTGTTTCAACAGGAGCTCCGTTAGCTGAGAAATTGATTATGTCTTTCACTTTTGCAGGACTTTTCGATACAACTGCAACGCTTGACGTAAACTTAACTTCTTTAGATGTTCTTTTTTGTCCTGAATGGTCAATTTGAACAACGCGAACTGTATTTTCTCCAGAATGCGGAGTTACAGCAAATTCATACGAATTAGAACCACTTGTTCCTTTTCCTTGAACTTCACCTATTGTAACCCATTTGTTCCAACGGTATTGTTCAACAACATAGGGCAACTTTCCTTGTTCTCCAGTCGTTGTCCAAGTCAGTTTTCCAGTTGAAGTGACGTTAATAGCAGAAACGACAAAAGTACTTCTTGGTAATAGAACTTCTGGATTTAAAATTTTTGGTTTACATCCTTCGTGATGTTCGATTACAATAAACACAGGTTCTCCAATGGCGATATTGAAATTCGCAAAATCGATTTCAAAAGCTCCCATGTTCGTCCCCCCTGGCATGACATCACCGTTTACTGTTACTTTAGTAGCACAATATCCAAAGCCATCGTCATCCATTGGATTTTGAACGTATAGATTTTTACCTTGATAAGTTCCTTCGATTGACAAGTTTTCGCCAAATACAAACGTACTTAAAAAGCTAAGAAACAATAGACTAAAAAATATTTTCATTGAACTGCAGTATAACAGTGGGTTTTCAAAAATTATTACGCAATATTAATAGCATTTTTTTTATAAAACAAACAAATCCACTCATTTTTCGGAAGATAAGTGTTAATTTTTTGATAATATTTTCTGATTCTAAGTTGAGTAGAATCAAATTAAACTTGTAAGTGGCCGTTTTGCTCATTTTTTAAGGTGAAATAAACAAACCCCTATTGTAGTTCAATAGTTTTTTATTAATCTTGTGTTTAGAGTATTGCTATTCATTATGAGAAATTTAATATTATTCTTCGCGTTGTCCGCACTCATTTATTCTTGTTCTTCCGATTCGAAAAAACAATTTGAATTCGCTGGTGGCGCAATTGCAATGTCAATTGAAAATGAACCTTCAACTTACGTGCCCAGAGATGTTAGTGACTATTATTCAGCGGCTGTTCTATCCCAAGTAATGGAAGGACTTGTATCAATGGATCCTAAGGATTTAAAAATTCAACCACAGATTGCTTCAAAATGGAAAATCAGCGATGACGGACTCAACTACGAGTTTGAAATTCGAACTGATGTTTACTTTCACCCTTCGGAAAAATTAATGAATAAAGAAGATCGATTGTTGACTGTTAATGATGTTAAGTATTCCATTGAAATGGCATGTACAAAAAATGAAGTTGGTCAAGCACCGCACGCTTTCTCCTTTTTGTATAAAGATGCTTTACTCGGTGCGAACGAATATTTTGAAGGTAAAACAAAAGAAATTTCAGGCTTAAAAATTGAAGGGAACAAGGTGAAACTTACGCTCATTCAGAAGGACGAAAACTTTTTGAATAAACTTGCAAATATATGTGCATCAATCACCCCTTCGAAGTTGAAAGATTCGAAAGATGGTCAAGAAATGATTGGTACAGGACCATTTATGCTCTCTTCATTTACACAAGGTAATCCGCCAAAAATGATTTTGGTTCGCAATGAAGATTATTATGAAGTTGATGCGGAAGGAAATGCCTTGCCCTATTTAGACAGTATGACTTTTTATTTCCAAAATAGAAAATTGGATCAGTTAGAAATGTTTGAGAGTCATCAAACAGATTTAATTTTAGGTTTACCGACGAGCAGAATTACAAAAATGTTAGAAGGAAGAATAAAAGACTTCAACTCTAAACCCCCACTTTTTGTGATGTACAACAATCCTTTGTTGATGACAAATTATTATTTCTTCAACATGACAGATCCGCGTTTTGCAAATGTAAAAGTTCGCCAAGCCTTTAATTATGCAATCAATAAAGAAAAATTGGGACATGATGTCCTTAGAAATCAATATTATGAAATGGGTAATTATGGAATTGTTCCTCCAATTTCAAAAATCTTTAAAGGATACGATTTCAATGGTGTAAAAGCAAATTCATACGAATACAATCCTGAAAAAGCACGTCAACTCCTAGCTGAAGCTGGTTACCCTAATGGAAAAGGATTTGGTTCTGTAAATTTGCGTTTTAACATTGACGATATACATTCGGCAGTTGCGGACGAATTTGCTCAACAAATATTTCAGGTTCTTAACATCAATGTGAATATTGATGGTTCTACTTTCGATCAAAAAGACGAAGATGCAACGTTTTGTAAAGGCGATATTTTCAGAAGTGCTTGGGCTGGTGATTACGCCAATCCCGAAACGTTCCTTGCCAATTTCTACGGTAAAAACGTGCCATTATCCAAAGAAGAGCCATCTCGCATCAATCAATCACGTTATGTAAATTCTGTGTTTGACTTGTTGTTTGAGCAAGCCAAAAATAGTTCAAAGAAAACACAAGCGCTTTCCTATTATTCGAAAGCAGAGAAGGTATTGATGCAAGATCCTCCATTTATTCCACTTTGGTATAGTGGAGATATTCAAATTGTTTATTCAAATGTGCGAAACTTGCACTTTAATGCTTTGAATTTGTTTGTTTTTAAAGAAGTCTACAAGAAAGATTGGACGGTAGAAGAATACAATAAAGCAACAAATTAATTTAGATATCAATAAAATAAGTTTATGAAACAAGGTCTTTTATTACTAACCACTCTTCTGACCGCATTTTTCAGCTTTGCTCAACCTAAACAAACTGTTCGTGGTAAAATCTACGACAGTGAAACAAATTTTCAAATTATCGGTGCCAAAATCACAATGCTCTCCGATGATTCCTTGAATAAATTTCAAGCTTTATCAAATGAAGAAGGAGCTTTCCGAATCGATAACGTTCCTGTTGGAAAATATCAATTAACCGTTTATTACTCAACGTACGATTTAAAAACAATTACACTCGAAGTTAATTCTGGTAAAGAAGCCATTGCAAATATTCCATTATCAGAACGTATTATTGAACAACCTGAAGTGAAAGTTACAGCGCGACGAAAAGGGGCCGTAATCAATGAAATGGCTTTAATCTCTGCGCAACAGTTCAGTGTTGAAGAAACCAATCGTTATCCAGGTTCACGCATGGATCCAGCGCGTATGGCTTCCAATTTTGCGGGTGTGCAAGGAGCGGATGATTCAAGAAACGACATCATTATTCGCGGTAATTCACCGTTAGGGGTTGTTTATAAAGTTGAAGGGATTGATATTCCGAATCCTTCACATTTTGCCATTTCGGGTAGTACCGGTGGTCCAGTTTCTATCATTAACAACAAAATACTTGGTAATTCCGATTTCTTTATGAGTGCTTTCCCTGCAGAATATGGAAACAGTACATCAGGTATTTTTGACTTAAAATTGCGCAATGGAAATACAAACCGTCATGAATTTACAGGTCAATTTGGGTTTTTAGGAACTGAATTCTTGGCTGAAGGACCAATGAGTAAAAGCGGGCGCTCAAGTTACTTGGTAATGGGACGTTATTCTACTTTAAGTTTGTTTCAGAAAATAGGTATACAATTGGGGACAGATGCTGTTCCTGTTTATGGAGATGCTGCGTTCAAGTTTAACTTTCTGACCAAAAAAGGAGGATCTTTTTCATTTTACGGCATGGGAGGAAAAAGTTCGATTTCAATTTTAATATCAGAACAAAAAAAATATTCAGAAGAATTCTATGGTGAAGGAGATCGTGATCAGTATTTTGGAACATCAATGGGTGTGACCGGTTTAAGTTATAAGAAATCATTGAATGAAAAAACGTATATCGCCTCCACTTTGGCACTTGCTTATGATGAACAACATGCAAATCACAATTATCTAATTCGCTCGATTGAACCAGATGGAATTACGATTCGTGTTGATTCAATTTATCCGTTGATGGGGTATAAATTTGGAACAACTAAAGTATCTGGATTTTTTAGTATTAACCACAAAATCAATAAACAGCACTTAATCAAAGCAGGGATTAATGTTGACGTGATGTATATGAATCAATTAGATTCTGCGCGCATTTTGGTAACTGATACTAATTTTGTGATTCGTTGGGATTACAAAGGGTCAGCTGCTTTAATTCAACCATTTGTGCAATGGAAATACCGCATTTCAGATAAAATGGATTTTACTGCTGGGCTACATAGTCAATACTTCTCTTTGAGTAACAGTTTTAGCTATGTTGAACCACGTCTGGGCTGGAAATTGAAAATGAACAAAGGCCAAGCAGTTTTCGCAGGGGCTGGTATGCACAGTTCCACTCAACCGCTTTACACATATACCTATCATAAATTAGACAACGCTGGAAACAAAATTTATCACAACAAAAACATGGATTTCTCACGCAGCTTGCATACTGGAATAGGATATGAAAAAGCGTTTGACAAAGGGTTTAATGTGCGTACAGAAGTCTACTATCAATATTTGTACAATATACCTGTTACAGTTATCCCTTCTTCCTTCTCATTAATTAACATGGGTGGAGGTTTTGCTCGCTTCTTCCCAGATTCTTTGAAAAATACAGGAACTGGTCACAATTATGGGATTGAACTTACGGTTCAAAAATTCTTCGATAAATCATTCTTCTTCTTGTTCTCAGGATGTTTATATGATTCAAAATACACTGGAAGTGATGGCGTTTTAAGAAATACATCTTACAATGGAACGTATGTAACAAATTTCCTTGCTGGAAAAGAGTTCAAATTGAATAGTAAACAAACCATATCTCTTGGAATGAAGGTAACTATGGCGGGAGGAAAACGTTATGGATACGCAGATCCGGTAAAATCAAAATTATATAACGAAGTGATTTTCATGGACTCATTATACAATGAACGACAATTCAGAGACTATTTTAGAGCAGATTTTAAGATAAACTGGAAATTCAATGCTGATAAAGTTACCCATGAAATTGGATTGGATTTAGTCAATATTTTCAACACGAAAAACTTATTGAGTTTAACGTATGCTCCCAACTTGAAAAATCCAGCAGCAGATCCGTTTGCTGAAAAACAACAACTTGGCTTCTTACCTATTTTCTATTACAAAATAGACTTTAGACTAGCAAAAAAAGGAGTTTAATTACCAATGTGGGCAGCTGTCACAACTGTTTGTTGGACGAACGTAAAGGAAAAAACCAATTGAAATTGAAGCATTGGTATAAACATATTTTTGTTTTGCCAATGAATTTGGTTCATTACTGCGTGTATTCACATGCAATTGTTGTATATACCCTGCACCAAAAGTTGGTTGAATAAACAAATACTTAAAAAATTCGAAACGCAAACCCAATCCAGCGGTTAAGCCAAATCCTGACATGGAACTTGTTTCAATATCTTTGTTACCTCCAAATGTGAAATCATTTTTTGTAGCAACAGCTCCTGCACCGAAAGAAAAAACAGTCGACAAAGCTAATAGATCATTTCTACCGCCACCAATCCATGTATCAACTCGTGATGCATCAATGTGATATAAGTTCACAGCTCTATTCGTATAATTGAATGTTGCTGTATCAACTGTAAACGATTGATTCAAATAAGAACCGTTGAAATCAGTTACGGTATCAACACCTGAGTTAATAGTACCTGAAAGCAATACTGGTTGTCCAGTTGGAATTCGGTAATTCATTTTGGAGTAATTAAACGATAACCCCCATTTGTTTGCAATCATGTAGCCAAACTGTGCGCTGTATTGCAATTGTCCTAGATTCGAAAAATCAAGCGCATTATCCGCTTTTCCTTTTACTCCATCCAAGCTAAATTCATAACCCGGTCCAGAAAAATTAATAGCGTTTTTTGCATACCAATTCAAATCATAGCCAACAGAACCATAAAAAGTTCCTTTCGCATCAGATGATTTTGTTTTTCTACTCTGTGCGAAAAGAAACAAGGGTAGCATAGCAATTGTTAAAGCAAAATAGCGCATAGAGCTTTAATTTTAATGAGTGATAATTTGTAAGAATTCCTTTTCAGTTAGAATTTTTTCCAATTTGTAATGCACTTTTTTGTCTGGCGTATGCCATTCAACTAAACCATATCCTTTAGCGAAATAGTTGATAGAATTGCCTTCCAATACACTTTCTTTCTTCGTAAATGGATTAAAATTGGTTAAACGGATTCTATCTTTCATGATTATCGTTGGTACGTTTTCACCTAATACATCATGTTGAATTTCTTTCCCACTCACTTTTCTCTTGATTTCTTTTAGAATCAATGTCGAATCTAAAAATCCTTGGAAACGAGAAGCAAACCACACTTCTTCCTGATCATTCATTGGAATCAATTTGTCTTTAAATACCTCAGCTTTTGTCTTTTCAAGGTTCCGGTTGACAACCATGTGGTCCATAACATCTAACGAATCGACATTGTAATTAATTGCTTCTAAAATTCGACCATCGGTAGCATAAACTTCAACGATAATGTGATCACCTTTTGCATCTGTAACAGCGTAAATTCTATGAAATTGTTCATCTAATCCATGCGCGATATCGCGGTACAAGTAAATTCTTGGAACCGAATCAACTTCATAGAAATAAGTGAACATTGGATTTTTTGACTCATGATTGTCACCTCCGCACGATGCTAAAAGACTGATTAGAACAAGACAACTCAAAATATTCTTCATCATGACATTTTTAAAAATGCAACTTCTTTTTCTGTTAAATGACGGAAATAACCTCTTGGTAAATCCTTTTTTGTTAGTGTTGCAAATTGAACACGGTCCAATTTAACTACTTCATAACCCATAGCTTCAAACATTCGACGAACGATTCTGTTCTTTCCAGAGTGTAATTCAACACCCACTTCTCTTGGGTTGCCATCTTTTACAAACTTGGCAACATCAAAATTTGAACGTCCATCTTCCAAATCAATTCCTTCAATTAATTTTTCTAAATCTTCCTTTTTCACTGGTTTATTTAACTCAGCGTGGTAAATTTTTGAAGCTTTGTGTTTTGGATGCGTCAATTTTTTTGCTAAATCTCCATCGTTTGTAAACAGCAATAAACCTGTTGTATCGCGATCCAAACGTCCAATCGGATAAATACGTTCACGACATGCTTTACGCACCAAACTCATCACTGTTTTACGTCCAAATGGATCATCCATTGTTGTAATAAATCCTTTTGGTTTGTTCAACATGACATAGCGTTTCGTTTCAGCGTTGATGGTTTCACCATCGTATTGAACAACATCACCTGGTTTAATTTTATAACCCAATTCGGTAACAATTTCACCGTTAATTGTAATTACACCAGTTTCAATTAAAACATCAGCCTCACGACGCGAGCAAATTCCTGCATTGGACAAGTATTTGTTCAGACGAATTTCATGTTCATTAAAACTTGGAAGTGGATCACCCTTCTTTACTTTCGATTTAAAATCGATGTATTTACGTTTATCACGTGCAGATACTTCTTTCTTCACTTCTTCTCCTTCAACAGCTTTTGAAGCAGTTTTTGGAGTTGATTTCTTAGCTCCTTTTGGATCTTCTTTTTTAAATCCTTTGCTAAATGGAGAAGCCTCTTTTTTCTTAGGCTTAAAGGTAGCACTTGTACCTTTTGATTTTTTTGAGTCGGAAGTGCGCGTTGAACGCGACTTATCTCTTCCTGAATTTTTTGTGTTCATCACGAGCAGAATTATTGGGCAAAGATACGCTAAAAAGTTTATCTTCAAACTAAAGGGTAAAAAGCATCCTCAATGTGCTCAATATTTGTGCGATATGAATTGTGTACAATTGAAACAATATCAAAGCGTGTATCCTTGTCAATTTGATACTGTGAAACATAAAAATTGGCAACCTGAATGATTTGTCGTTGTTTTGCTTTTGTAACAGCACGCCAAGGTTCTCCAATTTCGGCTGTTTGTCTTGTTTTCACCTCAATGACCACCAATTTTTCTCCATCCTCAGCAATGATATCAGCTTCCCATTTTTTAAAGCGCACATTTTTATCGATGATCCGTAATCCTTTGCTGATTAAAAATTGTTCGGCCAGCGCTTCTCCAAACGCACCTAGTTCAGTATTATTCATTGTAAAAGTTGTTAGTTACTCGAATTTAAGGAAAAAATTCTTTTACTGCAAATGAACCGAATTGAAGAATCAGTGTATTTTCTTCCATGCAAAATGGTTTAACATTTTTAGTCTCCGTAGTTCTTTCGTTGAGTTTGAATGCTCAAAAACGCATTTGTTTTTGTGGAAATGTTTCATCCATTTGTGAAATTGAAGATTCGGTTGAAGTTATTTACAGTAAACAATTTCCCGATTCACTTTCCTCTTTCGATGCCTTGTTTATTTTCTCGTCAGCTGAGTCCATCTTGAATGAATCTCATCAACAAGAACTTCTTGCTTTTTTGGCAAGCGGTAAAGGAATCTACATTGGTTCAGAAAATTGGCCCTTACAAGCAGAAAGTAAAGAATTGACAAATTTGTTTTACGCGAAAGAAACATGGGGAAATTTTTCAACCAAGGAAGCGATAACAAACGACAAAAGTCTGATTGCTGATGCAAAGAAAATTGATGCCGGAACTAGTACCGTGGTATTTCCCTTGGATTATCGATTAAAGGTAGAAGCTTGGATTGATGATGAACCACTAATATTATCGGGATCTTGGCTAAACGGCCGAATTATAATTGATGGAGGTTATTCACGATTTTATTGTTCAAATGCTACTGGAATAAATCATGAAATATTAAAACGTTTTATGAATTACTTGACAAAAGATTAAATCT
>JBDLVK010000137.1:0-3936 GCA_039804825.1 Bacteroidota bacterium | reverse complement strand
TCTTTCGAACAATGCTTTTATCAGAGTGGGAAATGAGGGATTCGAACCCCCGACATCCTGCTTGTAAGGCAGGCGCTCTGAACCAACTGAGCTAATCTCCCGATTATTTTTGTCTTTTCGCCGTTGCTGTTAGACGGGTGCAAATATAAGTGATAAATTCTATTCTGCAAGGGGTTTTTGAAAAAAAAGTTCAAAAAAATCATGAATTAAAAAGAACGAACCGAATATGACACAGGTATCATTCTTGTTTGCAGCATGTTGCATTGCTTGATATGCTGCAAGTGGATTTTCAAAAAATATTGCTTTTTCACCGATTTCATTGAAATTCTTCTGCAATTGCGCAGTGCTTGCAGAACGCTCATTGGAAAACGTTGTGAAGTAATAAAGAGCATTACTTGGGAATAAAGGAGCAATTTCCGTTAAATCCTTGTCTGAACTTGTACCGTACAACAAATGAAGTTTTCCAGTGTGTGGTGGAATACTTTGAAATAACTCAGCTATTCCATGCGCGTTGTGCGCACAATCGATATAAACGTTCGGTGTTGTGTCTACGAGTTCTAAGCGACCAATGAATCCCGTATTTTGTTTTAAGCGTTGTACTCCCTTTAAAATGCTGTTATTGTTGATTTGAAAACCTATTTGCTTCAGGTAGGTGCTAGCTGTTAAGACAAGTTGATAGTTTTTTTTCTGGTAACCTATTATTTCTGCTGGATAATCCGTTATTGACTCCAATGTTATGCATGTTGAGCCGACTTGTTGAATAATGCTGTCAAATTGCTGATTTAAGGCGCTATCTGGTTCGCCAATAATAACAGGAATCCCTTTTTTGATAATTCCAGCTTTTTCTTGTGCGATGGCTGCTTTCGTATCGCCCAAAAGATGCGTGTGATCGAGCCCAATATTTGTAATGATAGTTAGAACAGGTGTAATGATGTTGGTTGCATCTAAACGCCCCCCGAGTCCAACTTCAGCAATGACAATACTACATTTCTTGGATTCAAAATAACTCAAGGCCATCATCCAAGTGATTTCAAAAAATGAAGGCTGAATTGTCCACTTGTGTGTGCGGACTTTTTCACAGAAAGCAATCACAAATGCGGAATCGACTGGTTGACCGTTGATGCGGATACGTTCGGTAAAATCAAAAAGGTGCGGAGAAGTGAATAATCCTACTTTTTCTCCCGATTCAGTTAAGATGGAAGCAAGCATATTCGAAGTTGATCCTTTTCCGTTGGTTCCACCTACATGAACGAAACGCAACTTTTGCTGAGGATTTCCAAAGAAATCAGCTAATTCCTCGGTGTTTTTTAAACCGGGATTGTATGCTTGTTGCCCCAATAAGTGATACGCTGGGAATTGCTGAAATAGCCAATCAATTGTTTCGGAATAATTCACAAGTACTATGTTATTGTGATTTAAAAGTGTAGGTTATTGTTCCTTCTTGTAGTGATTTGGATGCGTATTCAAACCGCGATTTTTTTGCGTAAGCTTCTGCTTTGTCCACACAGCATTGATTGGTTCCTTCAGGTGCAATGCTTTTTGCAAAAATAACGTCACCATTCGCATTGACTTTAACCCGAACGGTCACTTTCGCATTGATTCCTTTTCCGCAGGTATAACCTGGTATTTTTACATTGGAGTCATCGTTTAAATGTGCTTTTCTCCCATCCAAATCCCATGTTACTAGTGTTTTGCCATCTACACCATTATTTGTGCCAGCAACACCACCATTACCGCCATTGATGGCTGGTTTTTGTTTTTCTTTGTTTTCTCGTTGACGCTTGCGCTCGTCCCATTCTTTTTGAATACGTTCCCGTTCTGCATTTCCGCCAGCTGATTCTTTCAATTGCCGTTCGAAATCATAAATCGATTGTTCGGCACTCGAGCGTTTGTTTGGCTTTTGTCCTGAAGTACTTGTGTTTTCTTTGGGAGTAGTTGAATTAGTTGAAGTCGTTTGAGGTCGCTCGCTTTCTCCATCTTCCTCTGACGCTGAACCATTTTGTGCTACAGGTTGGTTATCACCATTATTTCCTTGGTGATTGAATGCACTTGGAGGCGTTTCAACGGTGTTTTGCACATTGTTCAATACAAATACTGTCGTGTCAGTGACATCGTTTGCAATGTTCGCTAAATTGGTTTCTGGTAATAAGTCGACTTTTTTTAATGTAATTAACCCTGCAGTTGCAATGACAAACACGAAAATAATCGTAGTGAGTAAGCCAGCTTGGTTTTTTCGCAATTGAAAAGCGCCGTATTGCTTATTTTTTCCGTCGAATAATGAACGGTAAAGCAAATTAGCATTCAAGAAATTCCATTCCTCGTTGTCTACGTATAAAAACAAGGAAAATCCCAAAACAATTAAACTTATGATAAGTAAGACGAACATCTGCTTTGTTAATTGTTATAAAAATAGGAAGAAAAGAGGAAAGTTGACCTATTTAGGAGACAAACTAACGGTTACTGCTGTCGTAAATATTTTTGCACCAGGTGCACGGTTCCATTTCGCTTGCTCTTTTACCAATTGTACTACTTTGTTGATGACAATTGTATTCGAAATTGTAGTCAAATTACGATCGTATGTTGGAACACCAACAACATCTCCATACTGGTCTACATTCACACGTACAACCACTTTTCCACGTTCATCCGAAGGAATTCCGTTTGAATTAGGGTCTTTGATGCGTTCGCGTTTGATGTTTCCACCTGTACCTTCGCCACGACCAGGACCTTTTCCATCACCTTCATCGTTTCCTATGCCACGTCCAATACCACCTTGGTCGCCACCACCACTTCCGCCTGAGCCAAACGGATTGTTGCTCGTTTGTTGTGCACTTGTAGGGTTGTTAGATGAACGATTGGTATTGTTAATAGTCGATGCGCCAGAACGAACATTCGAACTACTCGTCGATTGCGTTAATACTTGTTGTGTTTGAGGAACATACTCATCGGTTTGTTGGGCATCTGCAGGTGTGCCTGAACCACCTCCGCCAGTTCCCGTTTCAATCAGCACATCTTCCAGTGGAATCAATTCCATTTCCGCATCCTTGTACAACAATTGCTCTGGAATAGGAGGAGTAGGGATAGAAAATCCAAACAAATAAAGCGTCGCCAGCAATACCACGAAGGCAGTTCCAGAAACGATTGCTGCTATTTTTTTATCTTTTAAATCAGCGTTTTTTGTTTGTTGAATAGTGATTTCCATGTGATGTTTCTTTTTATCCTGCTTTTGTCGCAATGACAAATTTTAATTGATTTTTCAAACCTAATTGAAGGATATCGATCAAAATTTGGACGTCTAAATCATTTGCAGGTCGAATAACTACTGTTTCGTCATTTCGTTTTTTTACTTCTTGTAGCAAACGTGTTTCTAAATCACCGCTACTCACTTCTTCTTTGTCCAAGTAATATTGTTTGTCACTTGTAATCGACAAGGTAAGGTGTTGTTTTGGTGTATTATCCGTATTGTTTGCTTCCGGAAGTGGGACTTTAATCACATTCGGATTTGCTAGTGTTGAAATGATCAAAAAGAACAAGAGCAAAAAGAACATGATGTCACTCATGGAAGAGGTTTCAATCCCAACATGAAACCTATTTTTTCTTTTTATTGCCATTTTTCTGGACGTTGAATGATGTTAACGAATTTCAAGTTTGTCGTTTGAATTTTCAAGGTATAGCTATCAATCAAGGCGTTTAATAAATGGAATGACGAATAAGCGATAATACCAACCACCAATCCTGCTCCAGAACTGATCATCTTTTCGTACAAACCTCCAGAGATATTTCCAATACTCACATTTTCAGAAATTGAAATGTTATAGAAGATTTTAATTACCCCAGCAATTGTTCCGATAAAACCAAATGTTGGTGCGATACCAGCAATCAATCCCAAGTGACTCAAGCCTTTTTCCATTTTGCCAATCTCGATATTGACTACTT
>JBDLVK010000136.1:0-4013 GCA_039804825.1 Bacteroidota bacterium | reverse complement strand
CGATTAAATACATTTTGAACACAGACTATGGTTTGTGGGTGAAAAAAGACACGATTACAAAAACCTTTGGTGCGCTGACATCGCAAGTGTTAGATCCTGCTTCAACAACAACAAATTGGACAGGAACTTGGGGAACTACAACAAGTACGTTTGTATCACCGAGTTCATCTTTTGCCGATTCACCAACTGGTCAATACAGTAACAATGTTACCCGCACATACAAGTACAATCAATCCATCGACTTAACAAATGTGACTGATGCTGGAGTGAAATTTTACGCAAAATGGGACATTGAAAACAGTTACGATTATTGTCAATTCCAAGTTTCAACGGATAACGGTGTTACGTGGCAAGGTCAATGTGGTTTGTACACGAATTTGGGCGATCCAAATGCAGGTGGTGTGCAACCAAACGGTCCCGTTTACGACGGAACACAAAGTTCATGGGTATTGGAAGAAATTAATTTGAGTGACTACATCGGTTCAACGATTCAAGTGCGTTTTGTTTTAGCTTCTGACGGTGGTGTTAGAGGAGATGGTTTCTACTTTGATGATTTCGAAATCTTGTACAACATCGATTATTCGTCGCTTTCAGAAAACAACACCAACGCCATTCATTTGTTGCCCAACCCTACTGAAAACAAAGCTTTTGTTAGTTTCGACAAGGCAATTGCCAACGGAAAAATTGCTGTTTATTCCGTAAACGGTCAACTGATCGAAACGATAAACATTTCAGCATGGACAAACAAAATTGAATTAGATTGCACGCAATGGAGCGAAGGAATCTACCAACTCACGTACATTTCCGAAAACGGTTATACGAAACCAGAAAAATTAATAGTGATTCACTAAACAAAAAAAGAGGTAGCGTTTGTTACCTCTTTTTTTTGCTCGTATGTTGGAGGAAGGATTGGTGATTTTCAACGTTGAACTAAGTTACAACGAAGGGTTGTTGGTGTTGTTAAAAAATAAATTAATAATTTCAAGTTCTTTTAAAACAAGTTTAAATTCCTTCATCAACACTGCTGAAATATTACCTTTTATATAACTTCAAAATAAAAAAATCATCTACTAAATAACAAATTCAATAATTCAAGCCAAAAACCGCTCTAATTTTTCCTTCCATTTTGCCCATTCGGGCATTTCTTTCGTTTGAAGGTTAATGAATTTTTGAGTGTGATCGTGATGAACTAAATGGCACAATTCATGAGTGATAACATATTCAATGCAAGCTCTTGGTGCTTTTATTAATTCAGGATTCAATATGATTTTCCCCTTTGGAGTGCAGCTGCCCCAACGCTTTGACATTTCTAAGAGATAGATACCTTTTGGCTCTACATTATATTTTTTAAATCGCTGAATGATTGGCTCTGCAATTTCTGCAAATTTGATCTTGGCTTTATCTTTGTACCATGCTTTTATTAAGAATTCTGCTTTAGATTTATCGGGTGTGCAAATTTCAATAATTCGTCCTTTGTATTTTACCTCTGCTTTCTTTGAGATGGATAATTTCAATTGATACTGGCGACCCATGTAAAAGTGGGTTTCACCAGAAACATATTTTCTTTCGGTTATCTTAGGGAAAAAACCTAGAAAATAGTGTTGTTGCTTCATAATCCAGGGAGCTCGTTTATGTACCAGCTCTAAAATTATTTCAATCGATGTATCCACAGGTGCTTTTACAATTACATCCATTTCAGGATTTACTGTAATTCCTAGCGTTTTACGATCTGAAAAAACGATTTCAAATTCAATTATTTTTGAACCAAATTGTGTGGAATATTGTTTCATTTGTAACGAATTTTTGCAACTTCTACTATTTGTTCAGCTATGTTGTCAATCTCTTCAAATGTCAATGAAATTGAATATTTATCTCTTATATCATCAATTAAATAATCACCAATAAAATGTGTCATTTTTCTTGTAATGTCTATCTTATTTTGCCAATCAACTTCAATCATTGATGATATGATGTGATCTGAAGTCAATGCAATTTCAGTTGACCACAATTTCAACTCATCTTGACTTTTCGTCTTTTCTTTTAAATCTGATAAAGCAATGCCATAAAAGGCCCTAGCTTCATCACGATCTTTTAGTTCTTCAGGGATATCAGAATCTGTTTTAGAAAGCACTTGTTCGTTGATCTCTCGAACTTTATTCAAATATTCTAATTCGGTTAAACGACCAATTTCATATTCTGAAATTGTCTCTCTTAACATATCGGAAAACTTCTTATAAAAAGCAGGGTCTTCCTCCATTTTCTCAGTTATATGTTTTGAGGTTCTAGAGGCAATTTTATCCGCTTTTGCCGCTGTTCCAATGGTTTTCTCAACTTCATCTTGGAAAGCATCTTTATCGAAAATATTAACAAGTTCCGTAATGGGTTCAACCTTTTCAGTTGTTACATGCGTGTCAATTAATTTTTGAATTTGACCTTCGTATTGTTTGTAATCAATTCTATCTGAATAACGTTGTATTACAGCAGAGCGTAACTTCATGAAAAAAGTCAAGTCTTCTTTATATCGATCTAATTCTTTTTCTGGAGTTTTTTGATGGAATTCAATTGCAGATAGGGCAAGTTTAAGGATTCGAGCATATGCCGATAATTTATCATAGAAAATTACACGAATAGCTTCATCTCTTAATAATTGTTGATAGGCTTCTGCATCACGTTTGTTCTTGACTTCTTTAAATAAATCCCACAATTCAGCATGTTTTTGAGGAAGCTGTTTTATCTCCTCAGTGATGTTGACCATTGTACCTTTTAAATCATCCGCATCAAATTCATCGAATGAAGAATAGGTTTCAAGGGCTTCGTCTAAAGCTCCTAAAACGCCATAATAATCTACAATGTATCCATAGTCTTTATCAGGGTAAATTCTATTTACTCGGGCAATTGCTTGAAGCAGTGTATGTCCTTGCAGTCTTCTTGTTAAGTAGAGTACTGTGTTTCTTGGAGCATCAAAACCTGTCAATAATTTATCGACAACGATTATAATTTCAGGGTCTTCAGCATTTGAATAACTGTTGACGATGTTTTTTTGGTATTTATCTGCTGTTCCATGTTGGTCCATCATCTTTTTCCAAAATGCTTTTACATCATTTGAGGTTGTGCCATAAGCGCTTTCTTCACCTTCACGATCATCAGGTGGTGAGATAACAACATCTGAAGAAACAATACCGATTTCATCCAAATATTTCTTGTATTTGATTGCTGCTTCTTTTGATTGCGTTACCAATTGCCCTTTGAATGGTGTACCTTGAAAATTATCTCTAAAGTGTTTGCTGATATCCCAACATATAGCATAAATTTTCTGATCAGCTATATTCAACTGGTCTTTGCGACTTAGTTTTTTCTTTAAATCAGTTTTTTCATATTCATTCAACGGTTCGGAAATCATTCCAAAGTAATTATCCAATGGACCTGAATTCACTTGTTGGTATGCATGTCGCCCTTCATACATTAAGGGTACTACGGCTTTATCTTGAACCGCTTTATCTACTGTATAATGATCGATTAAAGTGCCAAACTTGTTGAGTGTGTTTTTATCTTTTTTAAACAAAGGAGTTCCTGTCAACGCAATATAACACGCATTTGGTAAAGCTTTCTGCATTTCGATGTTGAACGTTCCGTGTTGCGTTCGGTGTCCTTCATCAACGAGTACAAAAATGTTCGAACTTTCTAAAGGTTCTCTTAATTTACGTACTGCCGTTTCAAATTTATTGATGATAGTTGTTATGACAGAATCACTTTTACTTTGTAGGTGCTCTACGAGTTTGGAACCTGTACTAGCGTTCAATACTGGTATTCCACATTTACGGAATGTCTCCGTAATTTGTGTGTCCAAATCTGTTCGGTCAGTAACTAAAATAATTTTAGGATTCAAAATGTTTTTATCCATGGCTATTGCTTGTGCCAACATGACCATGGTTAAGGATTTACCACTTCCTTGAGTATGCCAAATTACACCTCCTTTGCGTTTGCCTTGATCTAGTTGTTGAATTTGAGCAATC
>JBDLVK010000135.1:0-44884 GCA_039804825.1 Bacteroidota bacterium | reverse complement strand
CTACAATACGATTCGCAACCGTGTTTACCAATTCGTGGTCATGCGATGTAAACATCAAGGTTCCTTGGAATTCGTTCATACCGTTGTTCAATGCAGTAATCGATTCAAGATCTAAGTGATTGGTTGGTTCGTCCATCAACAATAAGTTGGCTTTTGCTAACATCATTTTAGACAACATACAACGCACTTTTTCACCTCCAGAAAGCACATTTGCTGTTTTCAAGGCTTCTTCACCTGTAAACAACATACGTCCTAAGAAGGTTCTCAAATAAACTTCTTCACGCTCTTCATCCGTTTGGGCGTATTGACGCAACCAATCAATTAACGGTAATTTATCTTCAAAGTAAGCATGGTTGTCATTTGGCAAGTAAGCCGTACTGATCGTTGTTCCAAACAAAAACTCTCCAGTATCTGGTTTTGCATTTCCTGAAATTATTTCAAAAAATGCCGTCAATGCAACTGAATTTTTAGAAATGAAAGCAATTTTATCGCCTTTGTTTACAATTAAATTCAATCCTTTGAACAATGTTTTTCCTTCAGCAGAAGCAGAAAGGTTTTCAATGCTCAAAATTTGATTTCCAGCTTCACGCTCTTGGTGGAAGGTAATTCCAGGGTATTTTCTACTTGATGGTTGAATTTCCTCAATGTTCAAGTTGTCCAGCATTTTACGACGACTCGTTGCTTGTTTCGATTTCGATGCATTGGCAGAGAAACGAGAGATGAAATCTTGTAATTCCTTTTTCTTTTCTTCCGCTTTTTTGTTTTTATCCGAACGTTGACGAGCTGCTAATTGAGATGATTGGTACCAGAATGAATAATTTCCTGTAAACATGTTCAATTTACTGAAATCGATATCACAAATGTGCGTACAAACTGTATCCAAGAAGTGACGGTCATGCGATACAACAATCACTGTGTTTTTGAAATCCAATAAGAAATCCTCTAACCAACCTATGGTTTTTAAATCAAGGTCATTCGTTGGCTCATCGAGTACCAAAACATCTGGATTTCCGAACAATGCTTGCGCTAACAATACACGTACTTTCAAATCGTTGGAAAGCTCCTCCATTTTAATGTAGTGCTTCGATTCTTCAATTCCAAGGTTACTCAATAATGTTGCGGCATCTGTTTCTGCGTTCCATCCTTCCAAATCAGCAAATTCACCTTCTAATTCGGCCGTACGCATTCCATCAGCATCTGAAAAATCAGGTTTTGCGTACAAAGCGTCTTTCTCTGTCATGATTTCAAACAAACGTTTGTGACCCATGATTACCGTTTGAAGAACCTCGTATTCATCAAATTCAAAGTGATTTTGTTTTAATACAGCAAGGCGTTTACCTGGCTCAAGTTCAACTCGTCCAGTTGTTGGATCTTGTTCACCTGTAAGGATTTTTAAAAATGTAGATTTTCCTGCACCATTCGCACCGATCACACCGTAGCAGTTTCCGTTAACGAATTTTACATTCACTTCGTCAAACAAAACGCGCTTCCCAAATTGCAGGGATAAATTATTTACTGAAATCATAACTCACTCGAAATTTGGCGCAAAGATACACAAAAGAATTTGGCGCGCGAAATTCGCTATTCGTAATTTGTGATTCAGGATTCGTGATTTGTGATTTGTGATTCGTGATTTGAGAATAAAAAAAGAATCACGTATTATAAATCCTGAATTCCTGAATTGAAGTTTACTTCATCCACTTTAAGTTGCGGGAGTACATGAAGACGAAAATTCCGGAAACGATTAAGTTAAAAATTACTACAAGCGCTGGAACATCTGTCGGTGCAACAAAGAAATAAACCGTTAATACAGACAAAAGCGAATAAATAATGTATAAATGAAAGCCAAGTTTACTTGCATTCCACATTTTATAAACACCAAAAACACCAATACCAACAACAATTAAAGAAACGAGTTGGACAGCATAAAAATGCGCATTCATCGATTCGGACATGCGTTGGATTTTTTCAAAAAGATCCGCAAATTGCTCAGCTCCCATTGTTCGTAACTCATCGATTGACTTCATCATCTGAACTTTTTGTTCAACCATTTCCTCTTCATTAAACGGTCCAGAAAGTAAATTTATCAATCCTGAAACTAAACCAAGTCCTGTGGAAATAAAACTTAAAATACATAAAACCTTCAAAAAAGACGGTCGCTCATTTTGTTCTTGAAATGTGTCAATCTGATTATCGAATTCCATGTTTTAAAATTTTTCTTTTACAAATTTAATGCTTTCCATCATCAATGGGTGCAAATAAGTGTCGTCGTTAACAAAGTTTACCTTTTGACGGTAAGCCGTGAATAATTCTTCAAGCACTTTAGATGATTTCAAGGGTCTTCTGAATTCGAATGCCTGAGCAGCATTTAACAATTCTATTCCCTGAATTGTGAAGCAATTTTCGACAATGCGATACAACTTCGTTGCTGCATTTGCGCCCATCGAAACGTGATCTTCTTGTCCGTTGGAGGAATCAATCGTATCAATCGATGCTGGCGTACACAATTGTTTGTTTTGGCTCACAACAGAAGCACCTGCATACTGCGGAATCATAAAACCTGAATTCAATCCTGGATTAGCAACCAAAAATGCCGGTAAACCGCGAGTTCCTGAAATCAACTTATACACACGACGCTCTGAAATACTTCCCATTTCAGCCAAGGCAATTGCCAAGAAATCCATTGTGATAGCCAAAGGTTGTCCGTGGAAATTTCCTGCTGAAACAACATCATCATCATCTGGGAATACAGTTGGATTATCAGTTACGGCATTTACTTCACGTTCAACAATCATTGCTGCATAATCAATTGCATCCTTTGAAGCTCCATGAACTTGTGGAATACAACGGAATGAATAAGGATCTTGAACATGCGCTTTTTCTTGGGCAACAATTTCACTTCCAGCTAATAATTCTCTGAAAAGTTGTGCTGTTTCGATTTGTCCAACTTGATTGCGAATCTCATTGACATTGGCTTGGAATGGATTTAAGCGGCCATCGTATCCTTCCAATGAAAGGGCAGCAACTTTGTTCCATTGTTTCCACAACTGTTTTCCTTTTGAAACGCAGTAAGACGCGTACGAACTCATGAATTGCGTACCGTTCAACAAAGCCAATCCTTCTTTGGATTGCAATACAATCGGCTCAAGATGCAAGGCTTTTAAAACATCAGAAGTTGCGTGTTTAACTCCTTGAAAATACACTTCTCCTTCTCCTAATAGTGGTAAAGAAAGATGCGCCAATGGAGCCAAATCGCCTGAAGCACCTAAACTACCTTGTTGATAAACAACCGGTAAAATAGTGTTATTAAAGAAATAAATTAAACGTTCTACTGTCGCAACTTGTACCCCTGAACTTCCATGAGAAAGTCCCAACACTTTCAACAATAACATGCGTTTTACAATTTCTTGAGGAACTTCTTCTCCAGCTCCACAAGCGTGTGAACGAACTAAATTTGTTTGTAATTGCTCTAAATCTTTTTCATCAATGGCAGTATTACACAACGAACCAAATCCCGTATTGATTCCATAAATTAATTTATCGTGACGTTTGATTTTTTCATCCAAATACGTGCGGCATTTTTGAATTGCAGCGCGGGCGTCGTCACCCAAAACTAAAGTATGATGGTCTTCAAGGATTTCATCGATTTCTTCAAGTGAAATCCAGTTATTGTTTATTGTGTAGTTTTTCATATATACTTTTCTTGACATAATAGTCGAATGCAATTCGACTTTATGTTGTGTTATACCTATACTCTATTTAGATGGACGATTACTTCTTCGATACTCATCTCAGCTTGTTCGCCCGTTTCCATATTTTTCAATTGGATCAGGTTTTCTGCCATTTCTGCTTCACCAACGATTGCAACGTATTGTACTTTTCGGTCGTTCGCATACTTCATTTGCTTTTGCATTTTTGCTGCAGTCGGATACAATTCAGAATCAATTCCATTGTCACGTGTAGCTTTTACGAGTTTCATGCAGTATGCTTGTTCTTTTTCTCCAAAATTCACAAACATCAATGTTAATCCTTGATCTGTTTCTTTCGGGAACAATTCCAATTCAGTTAAAACATCGTAAATGCGGTCAGCACCAAAAGAAATTCCAACACCTGACATACCTTTCATTCCGAATAAACCAGTCAAGTCGTCGTAACGTCCACCACCACAAATACTTCCCATTTTAACGCCATTCGCTTTCACTTCGAAAATTGCTCCTGTGTAGTAATTTAATCCGCGTGCCAAGGTAATATCGAATTCCAATTCTGCTTTCTGAAGGCCTAAATCGTTAACTTGATCGAACACAAATTGCAATTCTTCCAAGCCATTTTGACCGATTTCGCTTGTCGCTAGGAATTCTTTCATTTTGTCCATTTTCTCTTCATTTGTTCCTGAGAAACTAAACAAAGGCTGGATTTTAGTAATCGCTTCCGTAGAAAGTCCTTTTTCAGTTAATTCTTTGATCACACCTTCTTCTCCGATTTTATCCAATTTATCGATGGCAACTGTAATGTCAATTAATTTATCGGATTCACCACTCACTTCAGCAATTCCAGAAAGAATTTTTCGGTTGTTGATTTTTATAGTAAAACTTGGCAATTGAAGATTTGACAAAATTTCATCGAACAAAAACACGAAATCCACTTCATAAATCAACGAATCACTTCCAACAACATCGGCATCGCATTGAAAAAACTCTTGATAACGACCGTGTTGTGGACGATCCGCTCTCCAAACTGGTTGAATTTGATAGCGTTTGAAGGGAAATGACAAATCATTTTGATGTTGAACAACAAATCGCGCAAACGGAACTGTTAGATCATAACGCAAGGCTTTTTCAGCCAAAGAATTAGCAAATCGCGCCAAGTTTTTATCTTCCAAGGCATGTAAATCTGCTTTCAGCATTTTATCTCCAGAGTTTAAAATTCTGAAAATCAAACGATCACCTTCTTCTCCATATTTTCCCATTAAGGTTGATGACAATTCTAATGAAGGTGTTTCAATTGGAGCGAAACCGAACTTTTTGAAGGAATGCTTAATCGTATCAAAAATATACGTTCTACGCGCTACCTCGATTGGTAAAAAATCACGGGTTCCTTTCGGAATTGAAGGTTTTTGAGCCATTGAAAAAATAATTTTTGCAAAGATACTTTTTTTCTCGAAGAGAAGCATTACCAACAAAAGGAGGATGCGTTAGTTCATTTTTAAATCCATCAACTAACTTCTGACTCTATCCTCTAACTCTAATTTCTGAATCTAACTTCAAATTAAATACTAGTTTTCCCAAGCCATCTCAATACGTTATCGTACCAAATTTCATCGGATTCTTGTTGTGAAATGATATTTGCTTCGACCGCAAAATCGATTACACGCCCAGGATAAGAGCGCGCAACACCTTCCATTTCTCCTAAAGGATAAGGATCGTCGAGACCTGCTATGATTTGCGATGAACCAGCTCGCGTTTTGATTAGCTGAAAAGTATAGGCATCGTGCACCAATGAATCAAAGTATAAATTTGGATGACCTAAAGCTTCTCGTGGATTGGTCGTTCCCTCAAATAAATCAGGTCTTCCATCAAATCCCTGCAAACGTCGACCGTAATTTGCCTGTCCCAACATACATCCATGAGCGAAACATGTTCGGACATTTGGGAATTTATTGAGAATGTCTTTTAACGTAAACAAGTGAAGTGTATCGGCAGTTTGAGCCATCATCCAAACCAAATGAAAACGCCAGTAAATATCTTTCAGTTTTACCATTTTCTCACCGTCGTACGGATGAATTTCAATAGCCAAACCGTATTTATTTGCTAATTCATAAATTGGAAACACGCTTTCATCCGCAATTGACAACCATTCACCTTCTTTGTTTAAGTAATGCGTTGGTAAGCAAAGCAACGACATTTTCAATACTTCAACGCAACGTTCAATTTCGCGCAAAGCATCTTCCATGTATAAAGGTTGCACGACAAAACCACAGGTAAATTTATCGGGACGTTTTTGTTGAACAGAAGCATTGAAATCATTTTGCCAGCGGATTGCATCGTAGGTATCTTGTCGATCCCAACCATTGCAATAAATCTGAGAAAGATTCAACATTACGCCATGATCTATTTCATAGCGTTCCATCCACTCTAATTTCTCATTGAAGAAAAAACTAGGATCGGTAATCGGACGCGACCAATCGTCTTGACGCATGAATTTTTTATCCTCATCAATCCAAAACAATTTCTTGTTTTTCATGAATTTTGGAATTTCATGCGGCTCAGGCAACAAGTGTCCGTGACCATTGATCTTTAGTTTTCTCATGTTTTGGTTGATTGACGTTTTTTCTCCGTTGTCAAAAATAGAGAAATATCAGCAGGGATGAAAATATGCCACAAAAAAAACGGCCTTGTTTCCAAGACCGTTTCGTTAAATGTTGTAGTGTCTATTTATTCAAAACAATTCGTTCTCTCGCTGTTCCAAGAGCAGTTTGAATTTCCAATGAATAAATTCCATCCGCACACGCAGACAAGTCAATATTTACTTGGTTTTCATTTTTAGAAATAACTTGAACCAAACGACCTGTTTCGTCATATATTTTAATTTCAGAAATTAGTTCTAAAGACGATGAAATTGTGAATTGACCTGAAGTTGGATTTGGATAAATAGTGAACTCATTTGCTAAATTCTCTGATACACCTGCACATCCAACTGTAATTGGTTGTTGATTTGTACCGGCACAACCATTATTGTCAGTATAGGTGTATGTGATTGTAAACACACCGTAACCAGCAACAGATGGATCAAATTGATTACTAGAAACACCTGTTCCAGCATAAGTTCCTCCTGCAGGTGAACCTTCTGTTAATGTAAAGACAGGTGAATTGATACACACATCGTTCAATGGTGTAAACGTAACAGCTGGATTTGAGAATGGCGCTGCAATTGCTGATGCGGTTGGACTCGTACAACCATTCACCGTTTGAGAAACGAAATAAGTTCCAGGGAGAGTAACTGTTATTGTTTGATTCGTCTCACCTGTTGACCACATCAATGATCCAGTTGAACTTGCAGATAAGTCCGCTGTTCCACATTTATTCAATACAGAAACTGAAGGTGCAGCTGGAATAGCTGTTGGATTAGCGAGGACAGAAGCTAAGGCAGAGGTACAACCATTTATTGTTTGACTCACGGTATATGTGCCAGCAGTTGTTACGTTGATTGACGTGCTTGATTGACCTGTTGACCAGTTGATAGTTCCTGTTGCATTCACCGACAAATCTGAACTTCCACAATTGTCTACAACCGATGTTGTTGGTGTTGAAGGAATTGCATTCACTGTAATTGCAATAGAAGAAGCTGCTGATGTACCACATGAGTTTGTTTGAGTCACTGAAATTGAACCAGATGTTGATCCAAAATCAACAAGAATTGCATTCGAACCTTGACCTGAAACAATTGTTGAACCGACTGGAATTGACCATGTATAAGCTATTGTTCCTAATGTAGTTGGGATTGTATAAGCTTGACTTGTTGAATTCTCACAAACTGTCGAGTTACCAGTAATAGATCCTGGAACAGATGGCAAAGCATTGATGTTAACCAATAAATCGCTTGAAAGTGATGTTCCACAAGTATTAGAAGCCGTAACCGAAACGTTACCCGAAGTTGAACCAAAAGTAACTGTTGCGCTCGTTGTTCCTTGCCCTGCTGTGATTGTTGCTCCTGCTGGAACTGTCCATGTATAAGATGTCGCTCCTGACACTGCTGCAATTGAATAAACATTTCCAGCTGAACTTGCACATACAGTTGATGTTCCTGTTATTGCACCTGGAGTTGGAGGCACTGAATTCATTGTAATAGCAAGTGTTGATGCTGCGGATGTTCCACAAGAATTTGTTGCTGTAACTGTTACGTTTCCTGATGTTGATCCAAAAGTAACTGTTACACTTGTTGTTCCTTGTCCAGCTGCGATTGTCGCACCAGTTGGAACTGTCCAAGTATATGAAGTTGCTGCTGCTACTGCTGCAATTGAATAAACATTTCCTGTAGAACTTGGACAAGCAGTTGCAGATCCTGTAATTGTTCCCGGTGTTGCTGGGACTGAATTTAAGGTTACAGCTAAAGTTGAGGCCGTTGATGTTCCACACGAATTTGTTGCTGTAACTGTTACATTTCCAGATGTTGATCCGAAAGTAACTGTTGCGCTGGTTGTTCCTTGCCCTGCCGTGAATGTCGCACCTGCTGGAACTGTCCATGTGTATGAAGTTGCTCCTGCTACTGCGGCAATTGAATACACATTTCCTGTTGAACCTGTACAAGCTGTTGCTGAACCAGAAATTGTTCCTGGTGTTGCTGGTGCTGAACTTAATGTAACAGCTTTCACACTTGCAGTAGAAGTTCCACATGCGTTCGTTGCCGTTACCGAAACGTTTCCTGATGTTGATCCAAAAGAAACTGTTGCACTCGTTGTTCCTTGTCCTGCTGTGATTGTAGCACCTGCAGGAACTGTCCAAGTATAAGAAGTTGCACCAGCTACTGCAGTTATAGAATATACATTTCCAGTTGAACCTGTACAAGCCGTTGCAGAACCTGTGATTGTTCCTGGTGTTGCTGGAACTGTTGTTATTGTAATTGCTTGAGAACTTGCTGCCGACGTACCACATGCACTTGCCGCTGTTACAGTAATGTTTCCTGCTGTAGTTCCAAAAGTAATTGTAGCACTTGTTGTTCCTTGCCCTGCTGTGATTGTTGCGCCCGCTGGAACTGTCCAAGTATAAGATGTCGCTCCTGCCACTGCTGCAATTGAATAAATATTTCCAGTTGATCCAGAACAAACAGCTGTTGTTCCAGTAATTGCACCTGGTGTTGCTGGCGCTGTACTACTTATTGTAACTGCAAGAGTTGAGGCTGTTGATGTTCCACAAGAATTTGTTGCTGTAACTGTTACATTTCCTGAAGTTGATCCAAAATTAACTGTTGCACTTGTTGTTCCTTGTCCTGCTGTAATTGTCGCACCTGCTGGAACTGTCCATGTATAAGAAGTAGCTCCTGCTACTGCTACAATTGAATAAACATTACCTGTAGAACTTGGACAAGCAGTTGCAGATCCTGTAATTGTTCCCGGTGTTGCTGGGACTGAATTTAAAGTTACAGCTAAAGTTGAGGCCGTTGATGTTCCACACGAATTTGTTGCTGTAACTGTTACGTTTCCAGATGTTGAACCAAAAGTAACTGTTGCGCTGGTTGTTCCTTGCCCTGCCGTGACTGTCGCACCTGCTGGAACTGTCCATGTGTATGAAGTTGCTCCTGCTACTGCAGTTATAGAATATACATTTCCAGTTGAACCTGTACAAGCCGTTGCCGAACCTGTGATTGTTCCTGGTGTTGCTGGTGCTGAATTTAATGTAACCGCTTTCACGCTAGCAGTAGAAGTTCCACATGCATTCGTTGCTGTTACTGAAACGTTTCCTGATGTAGTTCCAAAAGTTACCGTTGCACTCGTAGTTCCTTGCCCTGCTGTGATTGTTGCACCCGCTGGAACTGTCCAAGTATATGACGTTGCACCTGCTACTGCCGCAATTGAATAAACATTTCCAGTTGATCCAGTACAAGCCGTTGCAGAACCAGTAATTGTTCCTGGTGTTGCGGGAGCTGCATTAACAGTAATGTAATTCGTCTGAGTTGAAGTATTAGAACCACTTCCATTGGTTGCAGTTAAGGCAACAGTATAAGTTCCAGCTGTTGCATAAGTAACTGTTGGATTTGCAGCCGTTGATGTAGCTGGCGTTCCTCCTGTAAATGTCCAAGCATAAGATGTTGGAGTACCAGTTGAAGTGTTTGTAAATATTACCGTTTGACCCGCACAAACAGTTGTTGGTGTAGCAGTGAAACTAGCAGTTGGTGCACCACCTGTTACAATTGCATTCAATACAAAATTATACGTTCCCTCATCACAATCGTTTGTAGCAAACGAAACATTACCAGTAAATGTTCCTGCTGTTGATGAACTAAATACAACACTGAATGTCGTAGTTGCTCCCGCAGCTACAGTAGTAGTTCCGAAACTTGATCCTAATGAAAAACCAGTTCCCGTAATTGAAATTGGTGCGGTTAAAATCAAATTGGAAGTTCCAGTATTTGTAATTGTGAAGGTAGCAGTGTTAGAAGAACCTGCTGCTACTGTTCCATAATTGTATGCTCCACCATCAAGGATATCATTCCCTGATTGAGTAACTTCTATTTCACCAGGCGTCGTTGCGTTGAATTTAAAATTATCAATATAAATGTTATTTCCGTTTGCAGCAACAGCACGAATTCTAAATTTAATATTCTTTGATGTACCTGTTACATAAGGTAAAAGGTCAATTGTTTCCGTTCTCCAATCCGTTGCACCAACTGGTGTATAATAGGTTGACAAAACAGTCGTTAGAACTTGTAATGTTGTTCCTGTCTTGTCATAAATAGGAGTAGCGTTCCAAGTTGTTCCGCAATCTTCAGAAATCTCAACATACAAACGATCATAATTTGTGGTTGTAGTATTTCTTCTTCGATATGCTACATCAAACTGAATATTTGCAGCTGTTGCATTACAAGGAAGAATAAAAATTGGTGTAATTAAGTTATCAGTACTTGCAGACGTATTACCAAATCCTGGGAATTGTGCAGTATTATTATTGAATATACCTGTAATTGATGTAGCAGAAGCTCCGACCCATTGAAAACAGTCACTATTGGCATTATCAATCACCCAACGAACATCAGGAGGGAATACTGAACCTTCAAAATTCTCGACAAATGGCGCTGTCTCTCCGTTCGAAATCACGAAATCAATAGCCGATGTATCATAGATTGTTGAAGGATCTGTCACACCATTAGGCAAGGTTGAATATGCTTTAAAGTTGTGTGTTCCTAAAGTTGTTGTAAATGCAGGTAAAGCAACATTTAAAGATGCTCCTGGCAAAATTGATCCTGTCCAAGCAAAAGTTGTTGCAGCACCATTGTCAATTTTATACGAAATAGTTGCAGAAGTCAAATTGCTAGCCCCTCTGTTTCGCAATGTAACTGTAGGTGTAATACTTCCAGCACAATTATCCCCTTTTGGATTTACAACGTTAACCACTGAGGCATCATTCGCATTTGGCGGCGTACATGCATCTGAATTAATCAAACTTGCACGTAACGGACTACTTTCCAACACTGTTCGCATACGTGTTTTTTGATCATTTGTAAAAATGTTCATGCACAAATCATCTGTGTAATCCATGTAATTTTCAATCATATCTGGACCTGCATCAGGTGCCGCTGTACACGAATTTGTTCCTGCAGGACAACCGAAGTTAGCCGCTGCTGCTTCAGGAGTGTCATTGCAAAAATCATCTACAGTACAACCTCCGTCTCCCCAAATATGGCGTAAGCCAAGCCAATGACCAATTTCATGAGTTGCAGTTCTACCTTCGTTATAAGGACCTGCAAAACCTGTTACAGAACTTTTTCCAATTGAATTATATAGGAAAACAACACCATCTGTGGCAGCCGCTGGAGCAGTACACCCCATACCTCCCAACGGAGATTGAGGAAATTGAGCGTATCCTAAAATACCTCCAGAAATATTACATAACCAAATGTTCATGTACTTGTTTGGATCCCAACCACGTGTAGCTGTTGGAACATTACCATTATATGTCCAAGGTTTAATTGTTGCATCAATATAAGTGGTTGTGTAAGGAGGTGTTGAGAAGCCAGCGGTTGTGCGATTAATTCTATTTACTCCTGGTTCTCCAGCGGCAAAAGCTGAACCATCTGGTCTTCTTTGAGCTAAACAAAATTCGATTTTTGTATCTGCACCAACTGGATTCGTATTCCACCCATTGGTTCCAAGCATTTTTCTAAAATCCTCATTCAGCACATCAATTTGTGATTGGATGGCAGCGAATGAAACATTCGTTCCGGTTCCAACTGCTTCACCATTGTGAATTACATGCACAACAACAGGAATGTAATACACTCCACCTATGATATGTGCAGAGGAATTGTTTGCAATTTCATTTTGCATCCAAAGTTCAAACTCATCCTTCGAAGGTAATCCGGGATTATTTGCACGCAAAATTGAATCCATTTCGTTCGTATAACAGCGAACTGGTGTTTGTGAAAATGCAAATTGAAAAGAAAAAATAAATAGCAAGAAAGCATAGAAGGATATCCATCTATTCGTAGTCGTTCGTTTCATATGATTTTAATTTTAGCAACACGAACTTACAAAAAAATAAAATCGAAGTACAAAAAAATGTTATTTTTTTATGAAATTTTCGATGAAACGTTATAAATTATCAATGAAAGCAACCAAATATTAATTCAAATGATTGTTTTCAGATAAGATTAAATAAAAAAAGCGGCCATTAATTATAACGACCGCTTCCTTTGTGAATTGAATTTTTTATTTGGCAAGTATAACTCTTTCTCTCACTGAAGAAGTTTCGGAAGTTATTTCTAAGGTATAAATTCCATGAGCAAATGATTGCATGTTCACATCCATTGCTTTAGAACCATTTGTATTCGAAATTGAATGTACCAATCTTCCAGTTCCATCATACACATTTAATACTTTAATTGATTGATTAGTGGACGAAACTGTAAATAATCCTTCACTTGGATTTGGATAAATCACAAAACTATTCGCAGCGTTTTCTTCAATCCCAGCACAACCAACACTAATTGATTGAGATGAAGTTGCTGAACAACCATTTCCATCTGTATAACTATAAGTTATTGGGAATGTTCCGTAACCCGCAGTTGACGGATTAAATTGGTTTCCAGTTACTCCTGTTCCCGAATAAGTACCACCCGCTGGTGAACCTCCTGTTAATGTAAACGCCGGAGTATTAATACAAACTGGATTTAATGCAGCCATATTTACTGTTGGATTTGCATTTACAGTTGTTGTTTGACTTGTTGAATTTGAACCATTCGCATTTGTAGCGGTCATTGAAACCGTGTAAACACCTGGAGTAGCATAAGTCACTGATGGACTCGCAGTAGTTGATGTTGCAGGCGTCCCTCCTTGGAAAGTCCAAGAATACGATGTAGGATTACCTGTTGACGTATTTGTGTAAGTAACCGAAGTCCCTGCACATACTGAATTTGCTGAAGAAGTGAAATTTGCTACTGGAGGCGTTGTTCCTGAACCTGTTAGGTTAATGTTATCAATATAAACGTTATTACCATAACCAGAAATACCTCTAAATGCAATTGTTAGATTTGTATTCCCGATATAAGGTGTCAAATCAACTGTTTCATTTCTCCATTGACTTGCAGTTGGAGTAAATGCCGTAGTTGTTGCTGTAGGAATTGTTGCTAAAGTTGAACCAGATTTACTGTATACAATTGTTTCTGCTGTTCCACAACCGTAAACAACAACATCCAATCTATCAGAGTATGTAGCGTTATAAATTGCATGAGCAACATCAAATGTTAATGTGGCACTTGTGTACCCAGACAAATTAACTGGTAACATTACTAAATCATCTACATCTCCAGTGATATCTGTAGAATAATTATCCATTTTTGCAGCATTTCCTGCTGTTGGTGCTATTCCTGCTGTAGTTACACGTGTCCATGTAATCGCATTTCCACCATTGTTAATTGACCAACCAGTTGGTGTGATTGTTGTCACAAAACCCTCTGATACAGGCAAAGCTGCTCCAGTAGTTGTTGCAACATTAAAACTAAATGTTGCAGCATCATTCCCTGAATTTCCATCAGTAACACCGTTTGGAGCAGACGTAACTGCATTAAAAACATGAGCACCTAACGCAGCGGTCATAGGCGATAGAGTAACATTTGCTGTACTTGAAGAACTTAGATTGCCTGTCCAGTTATAAACTTGGTTTGTACCACCGTCTAAATTATAGGTAATTGTACAAGTTGTTAACGAAGTTCCACCAAAATTCTTCAAAGTCACAACAGGAGTGAAAGTTGTTGTACACAAATCACTTGAAGGCGTTATAATTGCACTTATACCTGCATCATCAGAAGCTGGCAACATACAAGCTGTTGAAGAAGCTAAGGTCATTCTTCGTGGACAAACATCCATAACAGTGCGAATGCGTGTTTTTTGATCAGCTGTAAAAATATTCATACATGGGTCATCGGTGTAATCCATGTAATTTTCAATCATATCATTTCCTGGGTATGAACCACCAGTACATGAGTTTGTTCCAGTTGGACAACCATAATTAGCTGCAGCTGCGGCTGGAGTATCATTACAATAATCTGTAGCTGTGCAATTTCCATCTCCCCAAATATGGCGAAGACCCAACCAGTGACCCATTTCGTGTGTTAATGTTCTACCCAAATTGTATGGTGCTGCTCCTGAAGTCGGACTTGCAACAGAACCTAATGATGTATACAAAATAACAACACCATCAGTTGAAGCAGAACCACCATTTGCAGATAAACCAGCCAAGCCTGAACTACTTGGGAATTGAGCATACCCTAACAAACCTCCACCTAAGTTTGCTACCCAAACATTCATGTAATTGTTAGGATCCCAAATTGTTGCTGGTTTAATTGTATTGTCCATAGTAGTTTGAGTCTGTGTACCAGCTCCATATGTAGTAACTCGATGGATACCAGGCTCAGTCAATACGTTACCATTTGGATCAACCATTGCAAGACAAAATTCAATTTCAACGTCAGCTGCAACAGCATTTGTGCTACCAGATAAATTTCTATAATCTAAATTTAACTGATCAACTTGAGCCTGAACTCTTGATGCTGCGATATTCGTTGCACCAGTACCACTCGTAATGATGTGGAAAATAATTGGAATTGTTAGAAGAGTCGCTTTTGGATGACCATGTGCCACTTTCGACGCTTCTTCATTTTTAAATTCATTTATTTTATTTTGAAGCCACAATTCATCTTCCATTAAACTTGGTAATTCTGGATGTTGAGCTCTACGGATTGAATCCGCTTCCATTGTGTGGCATCGAATAACACCATCTGGACCCACGACTGATTTGTGAGTAATCGGAACATAATTGTTGGCAACTCCTCTTAATTCTTGAGCGTTCAAATTCAGTGAACCAGCAAGAAAAATGAACAATAGTCCACGCAAGGAAAAATTTGGAGAAATTTTCATTTTATTCGTTTTATAATTTAGCAAAGCCAAATGTATTGCTTTAATATTAATCTTACAATACTAAACCAAATAAAATGTAACTAATAC
Source organism: Bacteroidota bacterium (assembly GCA_039804825.1). Classification (GTDB taxonomy): domain Bacteria; phylum Bacteroidota; class Bacteroidia; order Flavobacteriales_D; family Crocinitomicaceae; genus M0103. The sequence goes on along the minus strand of JBDLVK010000135.1, from coordinate 29,673 downwards.
TTAAAATTAAGACTATTCTAGGAAAACAGAGAATCTACAAACTCATTTCGATCGAACAATTGCAAATCATTCATCCCTTCACCAACACCGATGTATTTAACCGGAATTTTCATTTGATCAGAGATTCCAATTACTACTCCACCTTTAGCTGTACCATCCAATTTAGTAATAGCCAAAGCATTAATATCAGTTGCTAACGAAAACTGTTTTGCCTGCTCATACGCATTTTGACCAGTTGAACCGTCTAAGACAAGTAAAATTTCATGTGGTGCTCCTGGAATAACTTTTTCCATTACGCGTTTAATCTTACTTAACTCATTCATCAAATTCACTTTGTTATGCAAGCGACCGGCAGTATCGATTATTACCACATCAGCATTTTGCGCTTTGGCTGATTGCAAAGTATCAAATGCTACTGAAGCCGGATCTGCTCCCATTCCTTGTTGAACAATTGGAACTCCTACTCTTTCTGACCAAATAATTAATTGATCAACAGCAGCTGCACGAAATGTATCAGCGGCACCTAAAACAACTTTCTTACCAGATTCTTTGAATTGATGCGCAAGTTTACCAATGGTTGTTGTTTTACCAACTCCGTTTACCCCGACTACCATAATTACATATGGCTCACCATTCACTTTGTCAACAGAAAATTTGGTTGAATCGCCTGAGTTGTTTTCTGACAACAATCCAGCAATTTCTTCCTTTAAAATGGTGTTGAGTTCGTTTGTACCCAAAACTTTGTCACGTGAAACACGCGTTTCGATGCGTTCAATAATTTTCAATGTTGTATCTACCCCAACATCCGAAGTAATCAATACTTCTTCCAAATTATCCAAAACTTCGTCATCAACTCTGGATTTCCCAACAATTGTGCGCGCAAGCTTAGAGAGAAAACTTTGTTTTGTTTTCTCTAAACCTTTGTCAAGGCTTTCTTTTTTCTCTTTTGAAAATAAACCGAAAAATGCCATAATGGGTAAAAATAACGAAAGCCCCGACTATTCGGGGCTTAAAATATTTAGAATAAGATAAAGATTAGTTCTTATCGAACCACTCTTTTACTTTATCGTTGTGTACGATCTCTTCTTTGAAAGTGTATGATCCAGTTTTTTCAGACTTAACCATTTTAATTACTTTCGTATGCTCTTTTCCGCCACCTTTTTGTAACGATGCTACTACTTTCTTTGCCATGACTCAATATTATTTAATCTCCTTATGAACCGTCATACGTTTCAAAATAGGATTGAATTTTTTAATTTCCATACGTTCAGGCGTATTCTTTCTATTCTTCGTTGTAATGTAACGAGAAGTTCCAGCCATCCCAGACTCTTTGTGCTCTGTGCACTCAAGAATTACTTGAATTCTATTTCCTTTTGCTTTCTTAGCCATTTCTATACTTTTTTAAGTCTACCATTTCACAACGGGTAGAACAAGGATTATTTTAGATAACCTTTCTCACGTGCCTCTTTGACGCAAGCCGAAATACCTTTCTTGTTAATATTTCTTAACGCTGAAGTCGAAATCTTCAATGTTACGAAGCAATCTTCCTCTGGAAGATAAAATTTCTTTGAAATTAAATTCGGGTAGAATTTACGCTTCGTTTTGCGGTTTGAGTGAGAAACATTGTTTCCTACCATTACCGATTTACCCGTAAGTTGACAAACTCGTGACATCTTTTTATTTTTTATCCTTATTCTAAAATGGGGTGCAAAGTAACCACTTTTTTCCTAAAAGAACAAGTAATTATTATTTTTTTTCAATTAAAATTCCCAAAATTTCGCATCTCACTAAATTTAAGGCAGTTAAAACAGTCATTTGTATGTTCCTTTCTCTGTGATCTCCGAACTGAAATCTCTTTGAGACAACTTTCTCTTTTGTTGCAATACCAATCCAAATTGATCCAACGGGCAATTCTTCCGTTCCTCCATCTGGACCGGCAACACCGGAAGTCGAAATACACAAATCAACACCAAGCTTTTCGCGTCCGTTCTTGGCCATTTGCTCAACCACTTCCCTACTAACAGCCCCAAGGGTATCCAAATCGTCCTGAGAAACGTCTACCAAACGATTTTTTAATTCGTTTGTGTAAGTCAAGAAACTTCCTTGAAAATAATCCGACGCTCCAGGGACAGAAACGAGTGTTTGGGCCAACGATCCTCCAGTACAACTTTCAACTGTTCCGATGGTCATTTTCTTTTCCCGCAACAATCGTCCCAACACAAGTTGTATTGTCTCATCTTCCTTTCCGTAAACGTAATTTGGAAAACGCTCCTCCAATTGTTTGAAATATTCGTCAATCTCACTCGCCCTACTCTTGCCCTCATAAGATGTTAAACGCAATTTCACCATTCCTGGAGAAGGTAAATACGCCAATCCTAATCCTTTATCACGCACAGCATTTTCCCAATCTTGAATTTGATCAGCCAAAAATGACTCACCAATCCCCTGTGTCATCAATGTTTTATGATAAAGTGCTTTTAAAGCAAACTTTTCTTTCAATCGCGGAAAAGCATGGTCAATCATAATGCCTTTCATCTCATAAGGAACACCAGGCATGCTAATTAGAATTTTTCCATCCTTCTCAAACCACATTCCTGCAGCTGTTCCATTTACATTTTCAAGTATCGTACATTTTTTTGGCAACTCAGCTTGGCGAATATTTACTTCTAACATTGGTCGATTACGTTTACTAAAAAACGCTTCAATACGCTGCAACGTAGGCAAATGAATTTCCAATTCTGAATCAAAATACTCCGCTAATGTATATTTGGTGATATCATCTTTTGTTGGACCTAAACCACCGGTTACAAGAACTAGATCCGCTCGTGTAAAAGCATCATCCACTGCATCTTTAATCAATTGTTTTTCATCAGAAATCGTTGTAACATGTACAATTCGAATACCCAATTTTGAACATTCTTGTCCCAACCAACTTGCATTCGTATTAACTGTTTGACCAATCAATAACTCATCTCCAATCGATAAAATTTCTGCACGCATTTATGATCTCTTTTTGAATTTTGCAATTGATTCAATGTGTCCAGTATGCGGAAATTGATCCACGAAAGAAATTTTCTCCAAGGTGTAACCTGCTTTTTCTAACGTTTCCGCATCCCTCGCCTGCGTTGATGGATTACACGAAATATATACGATGTTTTCCGCGCCCAAATCAATTGTTTTTAACAAAGTTTTCGGAGCGATTCCAGCTCTTGGTGGATCCAAAATAATTGTTGAAATATTTCCAATGTATTCAGGATGTTCTTTTAAAAATTTCCCAACATCAGCTGCGAAAAATTTGATTCCTTCAATTCCATTTCGCTGTGCATTGCGTTTTGCATCTTCAATTGCTTCAGGAACAATGTCAACACCCACAATTTCCACATCACTTTTGCGTGTTGATAGGATTTGACCAATAGTTCCCGTTCCGCAGAATAAATCCATTACAACTTTTCCTGTTGGAATCTCTTCTTCAAAAACATAATCTAATGCTTTCGTATATAACTTTTCAGCACTTTTTGGATTGGTTTGAAAGAAACTTTCCATTGAAATTTCGAAATTCAAATTCAATAATTTCTCTACCACAATTGGTTGTCCGTAAACTAATTTCCAATAGCCATTCTCAATCTTTGCACGATCCGCAACGTTATCATTAACGGTATGCTGAAAACCTGCCAATCGATTTCCTAATTTCTCTTTCAAGAATTCCGCAAATGCCTCAACATCAAATTGATCAATATTGGTTGAAGAGGTTACCAAGTTCAACAATAATTGATCTTGGTCAAATGATTTACGTACAACAATATGACGAAAAAAACCTTCTTTCTTTGGCGGATGCCAAGCAGGCAAACCTGTTTTAAATAAGAATTCGCGTACATCTTTCAGGATCGTTTCCCATTGTTCATCAAACAAACCACTCGGTTTATTTAAACTTTCAACTTTCCACCATGTACCACGACGCTTAAATCCAAGGGCAAACGCATCATCTTTTTCTTCATTGGTTTCCAAATCATGTTCAATACACGAAAAGGAATACTCCATTTTGTTACGGTAGAAAAAATGATTCGGAGAAGCAATGAATTCATCAAAACGCGCATCTAAATCACGCATATTCGCAATTCGTCCAAAAACTTCTAAGGTTGATTTCTTTTTGTACTCTTCTTGTAATTCAATCGGAACATAAATGTAGGGTCCTCCAGAAATTTCCTGAAAAGGAAGATTTACCTCATCTTTTGAGCGACGTACAACTTCCAAAAATTTCGCTTCTGCATGTCGTTTTCTTTTCTTCTCGATACGAGCACGCACCAATTGTCCTGGAAACGTATTATCAACGAAAACAACGTAAAAACCTTCTTCTGTCGGTACTTTTGCAATTCCTCTACCACCAAATGCATAATCGGTGATTTCTAATTCAACTACTTCTGCTCTATGAAACACTATGTAATAGATTTAAAACCAATAAATTTGAGCTAACAACTGTAATTCACAGTTATTTCGATCTAAAATATGTATTAGATCATTCCGCGTATGATGCCCTTATCTGATGACTCAATAAAGTCCAAAATTAACGATCTAACTTCAGATTCCTTAATTGTCTCTTTTACAGCAGCAATTCCTTTGGAAATATTGTTGTTTTGGACGTAAATCAAACGGTAAATATCTTCAATGTCACGAACCTCATCGTCTGAATAACCCCTTCTTCTTAAACCAACAGAATTCACTCCGGCAAAAGTTAATGGTTCGCGTGCAGCTTTGATATACGGTGGAACATCTTTTCGAACAAGTGACGCTCCTCCAATGAAGGTATGCGCACCAATGTGAACAAACTGCTGCGCCACAACAGTACCTTCTAAAATGGCAAAATCATCTATTACAACATGTCCTGAAAGTCCAACATAACTTGCTAAAATCACATTATTTCCAATTTGACAATCATGTGCAACATGTACATATGTCATTAACAAGCAATTGTCACCAATACTCGTTTTCCATTTATCTTTTGTACCTCTGTGAATGGTTACACATTCTCTGATCTTCGTGTTATTACCAATTTCGACAGTTGTATACTCGCCTTCAAACTTTAAATCTTGAGGAATAACACCAATCACTGCGCCAGGAAACACTTCACAATCTTCGCCTATGCGCGTTCCCGGATAAATCGTTACGTTCGGATGAATTCTCGTTCTAGCACCGATTATAACATCTTCATAAATTGTTGAAAATGCTTCAACTACAACACCTTCACCAAGTGTTGCTTCTGCTGATACCAATGCTAAGTTACTGATCATACTTATTCTTTATCCTTAATGACTTGCGCCAACATTTCTGCTTCCATTACCAGCTTACCATTTACGTAAGCTTTTCCGCCCATTTCAACTAAACCGCGTCTAATTGGCGAAAGTAAAAATAATTCAAATACAATTGTATCGCCTGGAATCACTTTTTGCTTGAATTTGACATTGTCAATTTTCATGAAATATGTTGAATATAAATGAGGGTCTTCAACCTTACTCAAGGCAAAAATTCCACCTACTTGAGCCATTGCTTCAATCTGTAAGACTCCTGGGAAAACTGGATTTCCTGGGAAGTGCCCTGTGAAGATTGGCTCATTCATCGTAATGTTTTTCACACCAATGATTGATTCTTCATGAATTTCCATGATTTTATCGACCATTAAGAATGGAAAACGGTGAGGAAGCATACGCTCAATATCATTGATATTGTAAAGCGGTTCTTTTGTTAAATCGAACTTTTTACCTTCCTTCTCTTGCTTTTTGATTTGTTCTTTCAACACCTTTGCGAAACGAACATTTCCTGAATGCCCTGGTCGAGCACCTAAAATATGTGCTTTAATTGGCTTACCTACTAAAGCAAGGTCACCAACAATATCTAATAATTTATGACGAGCTGGCTCATTTTCGTACTGCAATTTTGTGCTATTCAACACACCAATTCCGTCAATTGAAATTTTCAAATCTTCTTTACCGAGCAATTTCGCCAAGCGATTCAATTCTTCTTGACTCACATCCGTGCGATCCACTAATACAATCGCATTGTCAAGATCACCACCTTTAATCAAGTTGTTTGTTGCAAGGAATTCTAACTCACGCAGGAAAACAAATGTACGACAAGCAGCAATTTCTTTGTTAAATTCACTTATGTTGTACATTGAAGCATGCTGAGTACCCAAAACCGGCGACTTGTAATCAACCATTACAGTGATACGGTAATTAGTATCTGGAACTGCTAAAAACTCAATTCCTTTTTCAACATCTTCCCAAGGAATATTTTCTGTTAATTCGAAATATTCTCGATCCGCAGCTTGATCTTCATATCCAACGGCCTCAAATGCTTTAACAAAAAGCATTGAACTTCCATCCATAATAGGAACCTCTGGACCATCCAATTTGATCAAAGCGTTATCAACTTGACAACCGTAAAGTGCCGCCAAAATATGTTCTGTAGTATAAACTCGTGCACCCTTGTATTCCAGAGTTGTTCCACGATCTGTTGCAACGACTAAATCACAATCTGCTTTGATGATTGGCTGTCCTTCCAAATCAGTTCGTTGGAATTTATAACCATGATTATCTGGAGCGGGGCAAATTTCTAGATTTACCTTTTCTCCTGTATGAAGTCCAACACCTTGTAAATGGACAGCGCTTTTCAGTGTGCGTTGCTTTTCAGCCATCTATGTTTATTCTTTAGTTAATTCTTTGATTTTCTTATCCAACTCTTGCAACTTCGTCAAAATGTAAGGAAGTTTTCTGAATCCGAAATATGATTTTTTGAAATCGTCCATTGGAATACCAGGTGACCCCATCAATGTGTCAGCTTTCTTTACAGTCGACGGAATACCTGATTGTGCAACGATTTTTGTACCATCAGCAATGTGAAGATGTCCGCTAATTCCAGCTTGACCACCAATCATTACATTTTCACCAATTTTTGCTGAACCTGCAATACCAACTTGTGCAGCCATGGCAGTATTTCTTCCAACATCAACATTGTGTGCAATTTGACACAAGTTATCGATTTTCACACCTTTTCGAATGATTGTTGAGCCCATTGTTGCACGATCAATTGTCGTATTCGACCCAACTTCAACATTATCTTCTAAAATGACATTTCCAATTTGAGGAACTTTTTGGTATTCACCATTTTCATCAGGCGCAAAACCAAAGCCATCAGCTCCAATGATTACTCCTGCGTGAATGATACAATTCGAACCAACCTTACATTCTGCATAAATTGTGGCGCCTGGATGAACAACAGTACCATCTCCGATTACCACGTTTTCCCCAATGTAAGCATTCGGGTAAATCGAAACATTATTACCAATTTTCGCATTATCACCGATATAAGCAAAAGCTCCTAAGTACAACCCTTCTCCAATTGTTGCTGACTCAGAAACAAATGATGGATTCTCAATTTTCGGTTGCTTTTTGTTCATTTGACTATAAACCTCAAGCAATTTCGCAAAACAAGCATAAGCATCATCAACCTTAACCAATGTTAGGGTTTCAGGTAATGATTTTGAAGGTTCAAACGTTTTGTTCACGATACAAACACTTGATCCAGTTTTATAGATGTATTCTTCGTATTTCGGGTTTGACAAAAATGACAATGCACCTGTGTGACCTTCCTCAATTTTAGCCAATCCGTTCACTGTGACCTGCGCGTTACCGACAATTTCACCGTTCAGAATACCTGCAATTTGTTCTGCTGAAAATTCCATGCTCAAAAATAAAAAAACAAACTATGTTAAATTTGTTCCAACGAGTGATTTATTAACAAGGTTGGTTGAATAGCGAAATAGTAGTCTTAGTTGACAAATTCGAATGATGAAATATCGATCTTATTTTTGTACCAAACAGCTCTTGCGCCGATTCTTCTTCCTTTACTATCTTTAAAAATAATCAAATGTTCTGCCTTTGGGGTTGCTTTCAAATTTGTTGCTTTGAAATCAATCATCCCATTTAATTTGATCAAACGTAAAATTTGTTTTGTATCCTTCAATTCAGCTTTTTTCAATAGACTTTGACTATCAACATAGACCAAATCATTGTCTTTTGGGAAATGGATGATTTCTCCTAATCCTTCTGTTGTATTATCAACATCCTTTGCTGATTTTTCGGAGAAATGGATTTCTGAAATAAAACTTTCTTTAGGCAACGAAAAATAGAATTTCAACTTTCCTTTTCCTTTGAAATCTTTCTCCATTGAATAAACTTGTGGATTTCCTTCTTTTTTACTTTCTGTAAAATTCACCTCACCATCATTCAATACTTGGACTAGGTCTTTCTCGGTTAAACCTTTTGCTTTTAATACATCCATTTCACCAACCGGTACGACGATCAAACGGTCTAAAAAACTATTTTTTACTCGATTAGAAGGAAGCCATGAGCAACCTCTGTTTTGAAAGAAAACGAATACGAAAATTAAGCCAATACCAAAGCCAATTCCGTAATATTTTAGACGTCGAACAAATGACTCCATGTTGAATTTTTGTGCAAAGTTAAGACAAAAAAAGAAACCGCTTCATTTCTGAAACGGTTTCTCTATATATTCTATTTTCTTGGATTAGAATTATAAAATCGCATCCAATTTAGCTGTTAATTGAGCTTTTGGAACTGCTCCAACTACTTTGTCCGCAATTTCACCATTTTTGATGAATAAAATCGTTGGAATATTACGAACACCAAACTGAGCAGAAACTCCTGGGTTAACGTCAACATTTACTTTTCCAATGATTGCTTTTCCTTCGTACTCATTGTACATTTCTTCTACTACAGGTCCGATCATTCGACATGGTCCACACCATTCTGCCCAAAAATCAACTAATACTGGTTTGTCTGATTTTAATACTACTTCTTCGAAGTTTGCATCTGTAATTTCTACTGCCATAATCTTGTAAATTTTAATAATTATCGTCTTTCGACTTGGGTAAAATTAATTCTAATATTCTTTTTGTCAACTATTTTGCCAATCTTTTTTTCATGGCAACTTGACATCCTAAATGTTTTCAACGCGCATTTTTTTCATCGTCTTTTGATTGTCCGTGCGCAAACAATAATAGTAATGACCATTCTCAAGCACTGTCGAATCAAAACGTACAATATGTCCACCCTGTGTCACATCGCGCTGCGTGATTTCTTTGTTCAATGAAAAGTCTTCATTCAACAATTCAATGGTTACAGACTTCGGAGTTTCAGTTGTGAAATAAATTTCGATTTCACCTGAAGCAACTTCACCTTCCAAACTATATAAAACACAATAATCCTCTTTTTTTGGATTGCCTTTACCAAAATAAGCTAACAACTTCTTGTAGGCAATTACCAAAATCAGTAAAGTGATTGAGGTCAACAAAACTCCGATTAATAATTTCGAAATTGAATAGGTCATTAAAATCATCATAAGGCAATTAATCCGTTTATTTTGGCTGCTTGTTCGTATTTCTCAAGAATTGAATCAACATCCAACATCAATTCTTTCGCACTCACACTAATGTATTTTCCTGTTTTTGAAGGATGCATAACAATATCTGTACTCTCATTGAAAAGTGCTGTAACCAATGCTAAGCGTTCAGAATCATTCGGCACAATAAATTTAAACATGTAAACATCTGGCCATTCTTGTAATTCCAATTGTGCTTTCAAACGCACTAAGACTTCATCCATTCCTTCACTTTTTGATGTAACATAAATAAGCGTTTAGACTCTTCCGCCACGCAAGTGCTTTGATCCGTCAACTTCTCTGCCAAATCCGCAAATGTTGCAATTCCCGACAAATTTACGCTTTTAATTCCCGAAAGCAAGTCCATTGAATCTGGTTCTTTAGACAAAATGACAGTCGAGGAAACAAATTCAATTTCTGGCCAAAGCGAGGCATAGGTTGTATGGGAATTTAAAAGAGAATTGATGATTATTTCTATCTCTTGACAAGTGGTAGCGCGATTAATCGCCAAAAAACACGTGTTTCTTACTTGTTGAAACGATTGGAAGGCTTCCAAAATATTTTCTGTTGCTTGAAAAACGGGAAGATTAATAGAAGGTTTGTTTTCAACCTCATCGAAACATGCGATTGCTTCTTTGATTTTGGCCAACTTTTCCAAACGCGCGATGAAGGTTGACCAAATAATTGGTTTTGATAGGAAAAACTGCTTGAACTCAAACAATTTATCTTCAATCACATCTTCCAACTCATCTTCAGGCTCGTATCCTAAAAAAATACGTGCTTCTGCTTCTGTCATTTTTCTAATCCTTGATTTTTACGCATTCGAATATTCAAGAATTCAACAGCCAAGGAGAACATCATCGCAAAATAGATGTAGCCTTTCGGAATTTCTTGACCAAATGCTTCTGCCACCAAAATCACCCCAATTGTCACCAAGAAACTCAAGGCAATCATTTTAATTGTTGGACGATTATTGATGAAATCACTGATTTGTTTTGAGAAAATCAACATCACAATCATCGAAATGATAACAGCTGCATAAATGATCACAATTGGATTTCCGCCTGTTTCTTTCGCAATACCGTTTGTCATACCAATTGCTGAAATGATTGAATCAAAACTAAAGACAATGTCAATCATAACAATTTGTGTGATTACAGCTGATAAACCACCTTTTTTAGGAGCATGCACTTCTTCATGTCCTTTAACACTTGCATGCATTTCGATTGTGCTTTTGTAGATTAAGAACAATCCTCCCGCCAATAATACTATACTTTGTCCAGAAAATTCTTTTAAAAATTCAATCGAAGTATTTGGAAACAAAGGAGTCACCATTGACATTACCCACGCAACAATGCTCAACAAGAACAATCGCACAATCAGAGCTAAAGTCAAACCAATATTTCTCGCTTTACGTTTTTGCTCTTTTGGCAATTTATCCGTAACAATACTGATAAAAATAATGTTATCGATTCCCAACACAATTTCCAACAAGGACAAAATGACCAAATACACCAACCCATCCCACGTGAACAATACACTTAAATCAAAATCCATTTTTTTATTATTTTAATTCCTGAAAAAAAGCATCCAATTGTAAATGGTTACTATCTCCTGGTGTTTTAATTTCTAATAATTTCGCTTTTCCACCGTCTTCTATCGTGTAGAAATCCAACATCAAGCTTTCTATTTCTTCCATTGATTCCGCTGAATAATAGCGAACTCCAAAGGCTTCACTCAATAATTTCGCATCTTGCGAATGTTGCGCTTCAAAATATTTATTCAATTGATTCGTTGATGCAGGCCCAGGAATAATTTTAAAGATTCCACCGCCACCATTGTTGATCAATATTATTCTAAAATTGGCCGGTAAATAGGCATTCCACAACGCATTGCTGTCATAGAAAAATGAAACATCACCGGTAATCAACACATGGCAATCATTTTGAGTCGCCACCGCTGCACCTAAGGCCGTACTCGTGCTTCCATCAATTCCGCTCGTTCCACGATTACTCCAATATTTAATCGATTGAATTGGATCAAACAATTGGCAATAACGTACCACTGAACTATTAGCCATGTGTAATTGAGAATTTTCTGGTAAATAATCCAATAACGCTTCAAACACTTTCACATCCGAATATGGAACCTTGTGGAAAAACGCTGGCATTTTTTCTTGTACTAAGAAATCTGTTTGCTTCCATTTTGCACCAAAGTTCGAAATGCTTCGGTCGTAATTTAATTGATTCATTTCATGGAAAAACAAACTTGGTTCTACCTGAAATGAATGCGTCATACTTTGGTATGTATCCATGTATGGAAATTCAAAACCAACTTTCCAATGGTATTTCGGTTTGAATTTTCGAATAAATGCTTTAATTTTTTTCGAAACTACAGCTCCACCGATTGTGATCAACACATCCGGAGCATAGTTCGCTAATTCTTCGTCTGAAATAGCATTCAAGGTGCGATCGATACATTGCACAAAACGCAAATCACTTAAATTCGAAGTATTTTCCACTAATATGGCAACAGAAGAATCATTTGCAAAACGCTTCAATTCCTCCAACAAAACAGCATCAGGTTGCAATTGACCACAAATCACCATTTTCTTTGGTAAACTCATGGCTTTGATACATTCCGTTGAATTGCGGTTCGAAAAATGAAAAGTTCCGCGCACTATTTCAATCGAACGCTTCTCCCCCTTTTCGATTTCCGCTTGTCCGTATAAAGGTTCGTTTAAGGCTACATTGATATGAATTGGTCCTTTCCAAACCGTCGTTCCTTCCGAAAAAGCAACGGCCAATTCACGTTCCATGTACCAACGCTCATCTGACGTTTCCACTTTTTCTGAAAATTGACACGAATAACGAATATGATTTTTGTACACTTCACGCTGAACAATTGTTTGTCCATCACCTTGATCAACCCATTCTGCAGGACGATCAGCCGTTATCACCACCAAAGGAATACATTGATAATATGCTTCAGCCACGGCAGGATAGTAATTCAAAGCTGCTGATCCAGAAGTACAAACAATACCAACAGGTTCATTCAATTGTTGCGCTAAACCAAGTGCAAAAAAGGCAGCGCTTCGTTCATCGTGAATGATATATGTCTCAATTTCAGGATGTTCATCAAAAGCAATCGAAAATGGAGCATTGCGCGATCCTGGCGAACACACAACATGCTTCATTCCGTGTGCGAGACACTGCTCCACAATTACTTGAACTCCTATTTTGTTACTTGAAATCATTCAAACATCAAAACTACAGATTTTGTAGGATGTTTAGCAAGGTTTTGCTTTTATTTTCTGTTTCTTCCCATTCTTCGTTTGGTTTCGAATCAATTGTGAATCCGCCACCCAAATACAAATAGGCTTTTTGCGCTTGTACTTGACAACAACGCAAGTTCACAAACAAGCTACTTTTGCCCTCTTCAACCCAACCGATACATCCAGTGTAGAATCCACGATCGTGTTTTTCAGAACTTGAAATCAACTTTAACGCTTCTTTTCTCGGTAAACCACTAACTGCAGGCGTTGGATGCAACACTTGTGCGATTTTTAAACCGTTCAATTCAGTAGAAGAAAACGAAACATCGGTTCTTAAATGCTTCACTGGTCCAGCGGTAAACGTGTAAGGTCCATTTTGCGCAATTTCAGCAACATTCAATTCACGCAATTCGTTGACAATAAAATCTGTCACATACGCTTGTTCCAAGGTTTCCTTCTCGCGCCAAGGTGTTTCGTCAGCAGCTTTTTTTGTTCCTGCGAGTGACATCGTTTTAAAATTGGAAGCATTAACTTCTAACAGTGTTTCTGGCGTTGCACCTACCCACGTTCCAAACAATTCACTCGAAACAAAATAAACAAAGGCTGATGGATAGGCTTCACATAATTTATTGAATAAATCAAGTGCTTTTTCACCTTCAAAATCAATTGCTTTAATCCGTGAAAAAACGGCTTTACTCAATTTTTGAGTTGCGATTTCCTCAATAAAATCAGCCGCTTGAGCTAAATAGGTCGGTTCATCAATTAAAAAAGGAACTTCAGAGGAAAACGAAATTGTTCCTTCTTCTTCGTTTGGTTTAAATCCAAAAATGCGTGTTTGATTGAAATCTGTCAAGACAAAACCTTCCGCTTCCACCAATGAATTCAATTCAAAAAAAGCACCGGTTTGTTCGATAACAATTTCAGTTGGAATGCGGTATTTTAGCAGATCTGTCACTAAGAACGAGGGATAATCATTACCGTTAAACGTCCGGTACACACAAGACGATTCGTTGTTCCGTCAAAAATATCCACTTGCCACAAATGTGTGCGTTTTCCAGCGTGAACAATTTTACCAATTGCTTTCACATATCCTTCTTTCACGCCACCCACGTGATTCGCGTTTACTTCCAATCCAACAGGATACTCTTTTGTCAAATCAATCAACAAAGTAGAACCCATTGAACCAATACTTTCGATTAATGCAGCACTTGCGCCACCGTGCAACAAGCCCATTGGTTGGTGCGTACGATGATCAACTGGCATGGTAGAAACGATAAAATCGGAACCCACTTCCACGCATTCAATTCCCAAGACTTCCATCAAAGTATTCTTGTTGAAGGCGTTAATTTGTTCGAGCGAAACTTCTTTAAATTGCATGGTACAAATATAAGAAGAACAAGGAACAAGGAACAATGAACAAAGAACAAGGAGTTAGAAAAATACTAATTTTCTTTTTTTGGCTGCGTTATCTGTCTGGGGTTGCTAGTGCGGCGTTTGTTTTTTACCTTCAATTGCTTGCTCTTAACAGCGAGGCAAGCGTTTCAAGATTAAAAAACAAGAACTTGCAGCTATTCACCTCCGCCAGCGCAGGGGGGAATTATTGTAAATCAACTAAATTTATATTAATTAAAATTCAATTTAACTTGTAAACCAACTTGAGAAATGGATTCATATGATAATCAATTCCTGGTCCAAAATAAGTGTTCCCTGTTTGGTATTTTTCAAAATATCCCAAACCTATTGATGAATTAAAACCAACAAAAAAACCAAATTTTTCAAACTGTTTCCCCAATTCAAGTGAATTATTTAAAAGACCACCTACCATATAACTTCTTGGTAAATCGGATTCATAATATGTTGAGAAATAATATGGACCAACGCCAAACGAATAATTCAAATTAATTTTCTTTTGAATCAATTTGAATCTTAAGCCATATTGTAAACTAAAATTATATTGCCATTTCATTCTGCTCATCATTTCAAAAGAAACTAATGAGTTCATTCTTTTACCATCTTTACCAAAAACATAAGTTGGCTTTATAAATAGCATTCTGAAAGGTACAGATTTTGGCCTGAAATCCTCAAAAAAGGAAATACTAAGTTCATTCGTTTTAGTTTGAGAAAAACATAGAAAAGTAGCAAGAATCGAAAATGTCAAAAAAAGCTTTTTCATGATTAGAATTAGTGATAAAAGTTTTGTGATTCAGAATAAAACCAAATATATCATTTTTCTCAACTTAAATGAAGAAATGAATATAACTAAACTACTTTTTCTATTTTTACCCTATGATTTCACAAAACCAAAATCTTAAGCCGTTCAATACTTTTGGTATTTCGGTGAATGCGAGCCATTTTTCGACTTTTTCGAATGTTGAGGAATTACAAAACTCACTTGCTCAATTTCCAAACGAAGAATTATTGATTCTTGGAGGCGGAAGCAATGTCTTGTTTACAAAAGACTTCAATGGTTTGGTACTGCGCAATGAAATCAAAGGATTTGAGGTTATCGAAGAAACACTAGAGAACGTCATCGTAAAATCGGGTGCTGGAGAAGTTTGGCATGAATTCGTTTTGAATTGTATCGATTTGGGCTATGCGGGTTTAGAAAATTTGAGTTTGATTCCTGGAAGTGTTGGCGCTAGTCCAATGCAAAACATTGGTGCTTACGGTGTTGAAATTAAAGATGTGTTCCATTCATTGGAAGCGTATCATATCGCAACAGGAGAAATTCATTCGTTCGACGCAAAAAGTTGCGAATTTGGTTACCGAGAAAGTGTTTTCAAACGCAAATTCAAAGGACAATATGTGATTGTTTCAGTTTCATTTAAATTGTCGAAAAATCCGAATTTAAATACAAGTTACGGCGCCATTGAAAGTGAACTAACAAAAATGGGAATTGCAAACCCAACAATTAAAGATATAAGTAACGCTGTAATCGCTATTCGTTCTTCGAAATTACCAAATCCAAAAGAAATTGGTAACGCTGGAAGCTTTTTCAAAAATCCAGTTGTCGACCAGGCGGTTGTTGATGCAATTTTAGTCAATCATCCAGACGCACCGAACTACCCAGCTGAACCTGGAAAACGAAAATTAGCTGCTGGTTGGTTAATCGAACAAGCTGGTTGGAAAGGTAAAACTTTGGATAATTATGGCGTTCACAAATTACAAGCGTTGGTCTTGGTGAATTACGGTGGTGCAACAGGTCAACAGATTTGGGATTTGTCAGGTGAAATCATCGCTTCAATTGAAGAAAAATTCGGGGTGACGCTGGAGCGTGAGGTGAATATTTTGTAGGAATAGTGTGCTTCTTCTAAATATTTAAATTTTTAAAACTGTAAATATTCAAATTTTTAGAAATTAATCAATGAACACCAACATCAAGCAAATAGAACACTATTTCAGCTTACTTGGAATTCCCAAAACGGCTTCGCTTGATGAACTAAAAAAAGCCTTTCGCAATAAAGCAAAGAAGATCCATCCCGACAGAAATCCATCCCTAACTGCTCACAGCGATTTTCTCGAACTGAATGAAGCTTTCGATTTTCTCTCCTCTTTTCTAAAAGAAAATAAGCAGTTCGGTTCTGAAGAATCTACTATTGTCAATTCTTATGACAACTGGGAGAAAACAGTGAAAGAAAATGTGCGCAAAAAAGTCAAAGAGCAAGCGCGTATGAGTTTTCAGGCTTACATGAATTCTGAGCACTTTCGTTCAGATACGCTTATCGAATCCTTTTTCACACACCTCATCTTTTTATTTACCGTATTCAATTTATTCATTCTACCAATCGTCTTGGCGTATCATTATGCATGGATTGGCTTATCAATGGCCTTAATTGAAAACGTATTGATGATTCTTTTCACAACGAGCGCCGTTCGAAATTTGGATAAATTAAATTGGCGACAATTTGCAGAAGCAAGTCTGTTTGTCCTAAAAACTAGATTGGGAATTGGAATTCTGTTATTCGCTTTAAACACCTACATTTTTATCACCATCGGACTTTACACCTTGATTCCATTAAACACGCTGATTGCGCTTTATTTTCTATTTGGAAGTATTGGAGTTGGATTCGGCGCTGTTCAAAACCTTCGACAAAAAAGATCACTTCATTCTTCCCTACTCTATTTTCATGGATTAAGCTTTTTCCCAACGATTGTCAGTTTATTTCTTGTGTTGAACTTTGTGTTTTCAAGCGAACCAATCAATGAGAAATATGCCTTTCAGTCTACACAACAATATTCCAAACACGGCGATCGATACGTTTTACGAAAAACAGGTTTAATTGAATTGGAACGTAATGCGTACAACGACTATACATCGCTGCGTTCATTTTCGAATCATTCGAATTTAATGGACAAAGGAAATATCCATTTTACCTTTGAAAACGGATTGTTCGGAATTAAAGTATTGAAAGAATATCGCTTTGAACAGTAGCTTTTACCATTCATCTTCTGTTCCATCTTCTTTGTTCGCAAGATCAATTAGTTTCTTCCAATTGTTCGATCCATCGTCGCTGTCGTTCAAAATATCCATGTAATCATCTTTATGGATTTCGTAGCGCTCGATTTCCTCACCTGTATATTCCTCAATGGCGGTCAACAATTCCATTTCAGATTCACTGCAAAAAGATAATGCTTGACCACGTTTATTTCCACGACCTGTTCGGCCACAACGGTGAACATAATTCTCAGCATCGTCTGGTAAATCGTAATTGATTACGTAGTCCATTGTTGGAATATCGATACCACGTGCTGCAACATCGGTTGTAATCAACACATTGTTTTCTCCAGAACGGAATCGTTCAAAAATGGCAAAACGATCTTTTTGATCTATTCCACCGTGCATTGCTTCCGTTTTCACATTTACGCGTTCCATTGCAGCAACAATTCGCTCCACACGCACTTTTGTTCGAGCAAATACGATGAATTTCTTGTCTTCGTATTCTTTTAGAATGTTTTCTAAGAAAAAGCGTTTATCATCCATTTCCACGAAGGCAACGGCATGATCAATGTTTTTTGCAACAGGATTTTTAGGCGAAATTTGAATTCGAATCGCATCGCGCACAACTGAGTAGGCCAAGGTTTTGATTTTCTTGGAAATCGTTGCTGTGAAAAATAAAGTCTGGCGTTTATTTGGAATGTGTTTGATGACATCTTGAATGTCTTTCATGAATCCTAAATCAAGCATCAAATCGGCTTCATCCAACACCAAAAACTCCAATTTCGAAATATCTAAGTGTCCTTGAGAAATCAAATCGAACATGCGTCCTGGCGTTGTAACCAACACGTCAATTCCGTTGTTCAAGGTTCGAATTTGTTGTTCTTGTTCAACTCCTCCAAATAAACCAAAGGTTTTAACAGAAGTACGTTTAGCAATTTCCTGAAAAACTCCCGCAATTTGTTTTGCTAATTCTCTTGTAGGAACCATCACCAAGCAACGCACACCTTTGTATCCTTTGCGGTTGCGTGATTCTAGTTTGTCAACTACTGGAATTGCAAATGCAGCCGTTTTTCCTGTTCCCGTTTGTGCAACAGCCATCACATCTTCCCCTTCAAGAATATGCTTAATGGCTTTGAATTGGATATCTGTAGGTTTATTGAAACCCATTACTTCCAATTGTTGTTTAATCAACGGAGAAATTTTATAATCGCTAAACTTCATACCTTAAATGTAAAAAAATAGGGCGGAATATTTTCCGCCCTACAAACTTATTTCGTGCGGAACAAATCCGCAGCGTGCTTATGCTTCTGCTTCCTCAGTTGGAACCAAGATACGTCCACAATGCTCACACACTAAAACTTTCTTTTTAGATTGGATATCTAATTGACGTTGAGGTGGAATTTTGTTGAAACATCCTCCACAAGAATCACGGTCAACTGGAACTACAGCCAAACCATTTTTCGCGTTTTCTCTCAAACGATTGTAAGCAAATACTAAACGATCGTCAATTTTAGATTTCGCGTCTTCTGATTTTTTCACCAAAGCATCTTCGTCTTTTTGTGTTTCAGAAACGATTTCATCTAACTCAGCTTGTTTCGTTTTCAAATCACCTTTACGGAATTCAAAACGCTCTTTCGCTTCGTCTAAAATTTCTTTTTTGTTCGCAACTTTCAATTTCGCTTCTTTGCTCTTTTTGTCGTGCAATTTAATTTCCAATTCTTGGAACTCAATTTCTTTCGACAATGATTCGTATTCACGATTGTTACGTACGTTATTTTGTTGATCTTTATATTTAGCAATCGCAGTTTCTGCATCTTTCGTTGCATTTTTGCGCTCTAATACTTCTGTCTCAAGATCTTTAATTTCTTCTTGAATCTTGTTGATACGAGTTTCTAAGCCTTCCAACTCATCCTCTAAATCTTGAACCTCAAGAGGTAACTCACCACGAATAGTGCGTATTCTATCGATTTCAGAATCAATTCTTTGTAATTCATAAAGGGCGTCTAATTTGTCCGCCACAGATGTTTCTTTTTTAACCGCAGTTGCTGCCATGTGCTAAAAATAATTTATAGGATTCGTATTAATTCCCGTCAAATGAACGGCAAAGGTAGTAAATTTTTTCTTCAAAATGTCAGCAATTAAATTTGATGTAAATTGTTCGCTTTCATAATGACCAATATCGGCAATCAAAATGCGATTCTCAGCATCGAAAAATTCGTGATATTTAAAGTCGCCAGTAATGTAAACGTCTGCTTTTTGACGCATCGCTGTAGTCAACAAAAAACTTCCTGATCCACCACAAAAAGCAACCGTTTTTATTTTTTTGTTCAATAAATTTGTATGACGAATTGCTCCACATTGAAAAGTTGACTTCAACTGCTTCAAAAATGAAATTTCGTCCATTTCTGTTTCCAATTCTCCAATCATTCCACTTCCTTCATCTTGATTTTCATTCAAAATCGGAATAACATCATAGGATACCTCTTCGTACAAATGTGCATGTCTAATTGCCGACAAAACCTTGTTCACTATGTGTGTACTGACCAAAAACTCCAATCTTGATTCTGCAACCGAGCTTCTTTTTCCAGCTTCACCTTCAGAAGGATTAGCATTTTGACTTGGTTTAAATGTACCCATTCCATTTAGTTCAAAATGACATTCGGAATAATTTCCAATCGAACCTGCTCCTGCTTGAAAGGCTGCTTCGCGCACCTGTTCCAAACACGATTGAGGTGTGAATACAACCAATTTTGCCAAAACATTGCTTTTTGGTTGGAGTACTCTTAAATTTTTCAATCCAATGCGTTGTCCAATTTCATAATTCACCCCTTTTGAATAGTTATCCAAATTCGTATGAATCGCATACAAAGCTATGTCATTTTTAATACAAGCTAGAATTGTTCGCTCTATGTAATTAGCTCCAGTCAACGATTTCAATCCTTTGAAAATTACCGGATGATGTGCAATAATTAAATTACATCCTTTCGCTAGTGCATCAGCAACAACATCTTCTGTACAGTCTAAACAAATAAGTACCGAAGTAACTTCCTCATTTCGATCACCAACCAATAACCCACAGTTATCATAGGATTCCTGACTGGAACGTGGCGCAAGTGATTCTAAATAATTTGTAATTTCAACAACCTTCATCTTATAAATGTCTTACCAAACCAAATGTAACACCATATGCTCTTCCTTTGTGAATGTATGCATCTTGATCCATATAACTTGAATTTAATTGAAAACGGGCTTCAGGTGAAACAAGTAATGACCAACCATTGTTGAAATTCACCATCATTCCGACATTCATTACAGCACTGATCACAAAGGAATTGTATCCGTTTTTCGCTTTGATTGTTTCTGTTTCATCTGAATTATCAGCTCTTGTCCACTGACGTTCTTGCTTGTAACCCATGAACATTTGAGGAATTAATCCAGCACCAGCATAAAATTTAAAATCATTTCCTACCGTATAATTTAATCGAACTGGCATTGAAATATAACTGTAAGAAGTTTGGTACGAATATGCTGTATCTGTTGCGACAAACGAATAGGATTCACCATTGCTCAAGAAACTAATACCTCCATCCCACAAGAGGTGTTTTGAAAGTTGATTCTGAAAACCCAATCCAAATGACCAGGTATTCAAACCAGTTTCTTTTGCACGTTCACCGAGTGAATCACCAAACAAGTCGCCGTTCACTGTCAAACTTCTATTGGTTGCAGACCAATTCGTAATAAAATAAAGGGACGTTCCCGATGGCTCTTTTTTCGCTTTTAGTGTGTCAGAATCACTTTTTTTATCCTTTTTATTCGTTCTAGCTGGTTCTGGTTGAGGCTCACCTATTAAAATTTGTGAAAATCCAAGAGAATTGAAACACAAAAGAGCGAGCATTAGAATAAATGACTTCATATTTTCGTTAAATTTACCATTCGAAAAAATCGAATAAAGCAAATATCGTAAAATTAGAACATCCAAAGAACATGAAATCCAAAGAAAAAAAGAAAAAAAGCCTTTTGAGAAGAATCATCAAATGGACTTCAATCAGTTTGCTAACATTGATTATCATCCTAGTTTCGATTCCAATTATTTTCAAGGATGAAATAAAAGAAATGGTGATTGACGAAGTAAATACTTCATTGAACGCTAAACTTTCGATGGGAGATTTTGATCTTACCTTTTTAAGTACGTTTCCGAATATGACCATTCAATTGAACGATACTAAATTGGAAGGAATCGGCAAGTTCAAAGGTGTGGAATTGGCAAATATCAAGCAATTTACTGCTCATGTCGGTTTATGGAGTGTGATTTCAGGAGATCAAGTTGAAATCGATGAAATTCATTTAGATCAACCAACTTTTGATGTACGTATTTTGAGCGATGGGACAGCTAATTACGATATTGTTAAACCTGATTCAGTTAAAACGCCACAACAAAAAGAGGAACCATCGAATTTCAAATTGTCTTTGAAAGAATATAGCATCACAAAAGCCAATGTAAAATACGATGACCAATCTTCAGACATGTTCATGGAGATTAAAAATTTAAATCATACCGGGACAGGTGATTTGACTGCTGATATTGTTGATTTTGCTACAACTACAACGATGGACCACATGACATTTGACATGGACGGTGTTTCATATTTAACGGAAGTGAAAACGGATGTTATTGCCAATATTAAAATGGAATTCACGGAAAAATCATCAAAATTTACTTTACAAGAAAACGAATTTAAGTTAAATGCCTTGACTTTTAAAGTGGATGGTTTTTATGAAATGTTAGAAGGTTACGATAACATGGATTTGAAATTGAATGCATCAAAAGCAACTTTCAAAGACTTTTTATCACTGATTCCAGCGTTCTATCAATCAGGTTATGAGAAAATGGTAACCAAAGGAAATTTAGAAATGGGTGGTGAAGTTAAAGGTCGCATGGATGACAAAAACATGCCAGGCTGGGACTTCAAATTAAACGTTGACAACGCGTCGATTTCTTACCCAGATCTTCCGGGAAAAATCAATAACATCGTTGTTAAAGCAGGTTCTAAATTTAAAGGAGGAGAAAATACTGATTTAATGACTGTTGATGTCGATAAGTTCCACGCGGATTTTGTCGGTAACACGATTGATGCGAACCTAAAAATGCGCAATCCTGAGACCGATCCATTGCTCGTTTCTAAAATCAAGGCAAACGTGAATTTGGCGACTTTGAAAAAAGTAATGCCAATGGCTGAAGGGGAATCATACAATGGGAAATTAAAGGCAAATGTTGACATCAATGGTCGTATGAGTGCTTTGGATCGTGGAGATTATGAAGCTTTCAAAGCTGCAGGAACTGTTGAAGTCATGGACATGGTTTATGCGACCAAAGATTTGAACGACAAAGTTTCGATTGCTGATTTAATTTTACGTTTTTCTCCAAAAAACCTTTCGTTAGAAAAATTGGTTGCTACAACAGGTAAATCAGATTTTGAAATGAATGGTTCAATAGACAACTACATGGGTTATATGTTCCGCGATGAATTGTTGAAAGGTAATTTCACGTTCAATTCGCGCAATTTGGACCTAGATCAA
This sequence comes from Bacteroidota bacterium, assembly GCA_039804825.1. Lineage (GTDB taxonomy): Bacteria > Bacteroidota > Bacteroidia > Flavobacteriales_D > Crocinitomicaceae > M0103. Next base: position 6,931 of record JBDLVK010000135.1, on the reverse strand, counting down.
TTAATGAATTTGATACCTGCTTCAGAAGCTGCTCCAGCGGAGACAAAAGAAACTGAACCGACAAGTACAGAGCCAACGTTAATTCCAGATAACATTGACTTTTTATTAAACACTAACATCGCCAATTTGCGTTACAATGGAATGAACATTAAAAACGTTAAAGGTGCTGTCAAAATGAAAGAAGAAGTCGCTTCGTTAGAAAACCTAACAATGAACACAATGGGCGGTACAGTTGGTTTAAAAGGAAGTTATGACACGAAAGATCATGCGAAGCCGAAAATTGATTTTGCATATGATTTGAAGGAAATAGATATTCATGAATTAGCAACAAACTTTGTTACAGTTGGTAAATTGGCTCCAATCGCTAAATATGCGCAAGGTAAAATCTCGTCGAATCTTGAAATGAAATCCTTACTGAACGCTAATTTGGAACCAATTTATTCAAGTTTAACTGGCTTAGGTGATTTCACAACAAATAGTTTAACAATTTCAGGTTTCAAGCCAATGGAGAAAATGGCTGAAGCATTGAGTATTAAAAAACTTTCAAGTCAAACTGTAAAAGATGTGAAAGCGAAATTCTCGTTTGCAGATGGAAAAGTGACTGTGAAGCCATTTGATGTGAACATGGGCAAAATTAAAACCAACATTTCGGGAACTACTTCTTTCGAACAAGCGATTGATTACGATATAAAAATGATGATACCAAAAGAAGAAATTCCAGCGGCAATGATCAAAACTGTTGAACAAGCAATTGCAAAAATCAATTCGTTAGCGCCTAAATTGGATGTTAAATCAATTCCAGATGTTATTCCTGTGAAAGTTGGAATGGGTGGAACAGTAATGAGTCCTAAAATCACAACCAACTTCAAAGAAGCACTGCTTGAAGCAACAGGAAACTTGAAAGACAACATGATTAACAGCGTGAAAGATGCAGTTAAAGACACCGTTAAAGCGGTGATTGACCAAAAAGTCAACGAAGTAAAAGAGGATTTGAATGCAAAGAAACAAGAAATCTTAGCGGATGCTCAAAAACAAGCTGACAAGGTGAAAGCTGATGCGAAAAAAGCCGCAGATGCGATTCGTGCTCAAGCAGACAAAGAAGCTGCAGAATTGATGAAACAAGCTGGTTCTAATCCTTTAAAACAAAAAGGTGCTGAAGTCGCAGGTAAAAAATTGAAAAAAGAAGCTGAAGAAAAAGCCCAAAAAGTGGAAAGTGAAGCGGATAAAAAAGCGGATCAAATCATGGCGACTGCCCGACAAAAAGCGGATCAAATCAAATAAACAGTAGAATTATGATACAGGTCATTTTTCACCATGGTGTAGAACGTAACTTTGTAAAAACTTAAAACATGAAAACAATTAAATTCATCGGATTATCACTTTGTTTTATGCTTATTGCAGCATTTACAACAACAGTTTCAGCTCAATCAAAATTTGATGCTTGGCCACAATTAAAAGATTTTCACAAAGTAATGTCCCAGACTTTTCATCCTGTGGAAGAAGGGAACTTTGAACCAATTAAAACACGCATTGGTGAAATGGTTGAAAAATCAAATGCCTTGGTATCAAATTCAATTCCTGCTGAATTCAACAGTAAAAAAGTAAAAAAAGCATGTGCTAAACTTGCAAAGGACAGTAAAAAACTTCAAGCACAAATTGCAGCTGGTGCAACAGATGAAGAAATTAAAACATCCTTATCAGCTTTGCATGATGTATTTCATACGATTGTCGGTTTATGTTCCGACGAAGACAAACACTAGAAAACAAAAAAGCTCAATCGATTGATTGAGCTTTTTTGTTTCATGTTAAAATCAATACGTTCGTGTCATACTTTCTGGAACACAAATTATAAAATCTGCCCTACCCAAATGTTCTTTTTCCAATTTTCCAATTTGTCCTTGGGTAACAGTTGAAATTGTCACTATGGATGCTGCAGGTTGAGCTTGTTGTATATACCACATAATTCCTTGATGAAAATCAGAGTGATAAGAACCATTTAAATGAAAAAAAACATTGTTTTCATTCTTGTATTTCAGCATAAAATAAGCCATCGTAGCATCTTTAAAGGCCTGTGCCTCCATCAAGTGACTGCCCTCCATATGTTCTTCCATGCTTGCCAAAGCGGAATATTGAGAAAGTGAAGTGTCTATTTTAAAATCTAGAGGCGCCATGAACATTTTATCTAAATCACTCAAACTATCCAACGCTGGTCGACCATTACGAAACAGTATATTCGCATATTTTCTTGGCACATTTGAGGCTAAACAAAATAATTTATTCTGTTTGGCATATTGAATCAATGGTTGGTAATCCGTTTTGTAATTAGGCCATAAACGACATGAATCCTCAAAATTCTTATCAGAAATCACACCTGAAAGAAAATCGTTCAGCAATAATTGTTGATCGTATTCAAACATTTCGAAAGCTACTTGTAGATTTGAACCATACAAACCATTCAATTCTTTCAATAATTCTAATTCTAACCAATGCGAAATTGGGTTATCATGGTGCTCACCAAAAAACACATAATCCTTTTCCTTCAGTGACTTTTGTAGTTTTTTATAACTTACTTTTTTTCCCTTTGCATTGTAAATGACAAACGCACCATCTTTTTGAGCAGTAGCAGTAAATATCAAAAACGAAAACAGAAGAAACGAAATCAATTGCTTCATAACCTTGAATTTTTGTTAATGTAATGCGCAATGTACAAACTTAAGCGGAATAATGTTTAATTTTGAACTATTCTATGAGACAAAATACGACTGTGTTTTCTGGCTTAAAGCTTCTATTGGTGCGTTTATCGATCGTTTTTACGATGATGACAATGGCAAGAATTCTCTTCTATTGTTTTAATCTTGATAGCTTTGGAAACGTTGGGTTTTTCGATTTTCTTGTTGCTGCTTGGTTTGATTGTATTACGATTTCACTTTATTTTTCTCCTTTCATCCTATTATCGCTAATCCCATTAAATTCTCGGGCAGATCGTTGGAAAGAAATACTGCTAAAAATCTATTTTCATGTTGCCAATTCTCTCATGGTAGCAATGAACTTAATGGATATCGAATATTTCAAATACACAAGTAAACGCAGTACTTTCGACCTTTTTGCAATTTTGGGAGCTGGAAGCGATTTCGCGCAATTAGCAACAACTTTTATAAAGGATTTTTGGATATTGATTATCTTTTTGATTTTGTTCCTTATTCTTTCTGAATGGTTGTACCGAAAAACAAAACGTTTTAAGTCTACACCTTCTTTTTCAATCAAAACATTAGCTTTTAATTTACTTTTAATCGCTCCAATTTTTGTAATTGTTGCCCGCGGAGGATTTCAATTGAAGCCCATAGGAATCATGGAAGCTTCACAATATACAAATCCCGAGAATTCTGCTTTTGTACTGAATACGCCTTTTACAATGTTAAAATCATACGGAAAGGAACGACTTGAAATCAAGCATTATTTCTCCGAGCAAGAAGAAAGATCCATTTTCAATCCTGTTCAAGTTAGTCATCCACAACACATACTTCCGGATGGAACCAATGTTGTAATCATTATGCTAGAAAGCTTTGGAAACGAATACGTGGGCGCATTTAATCACGGAGTTAGTTACACTCCATTTTTCGACTCGCTCATTGGGCAATCGTTGACGTTTGAACATGGGTTTGCAAATGGAAAAAAATCGATTGAAGCCGTTCCAGCCATTGTTGCCTCCATTCCTAGTTTAATGGATAATCCTTACATCTCTTCTCCCTACGGAAATAATAAGATTGAATCCTTGGCAAGTATTCTGAAAAAACACGGGTATGAAACTGGTTTTTATCACGGGGCTACAAACGGCTCTATGCGCTTTGATGGATTCGCCGCACAAGCTGGTTTCGATCATTATTTTGGTCGTTACGAATACAACAACGACGCACATTTTGATAAAACTTGGGGTATTTTGGATGAATATTTCAATCCTTGGACGGCTAAAAAATTAAGTGAATTAAAACAACCATTTTTCGGGACCTTGTTCACGCTTTCTTCTCATCATCCGTATTACGTCCCCCCTCACATGCGAAATAAAGTTAAAAAAGGTCCGCACCCAATTTGTGCATCAATTAACTATGGTGATTACGCGCTTAGACGTTTTTTCGAAGAAGCACGCAAGCAACCTTGGTACGATAATACAATCTTCGTTTTGGTAGCCGATCACACTCCTGCTACAGAAGACCAAATGTACAGTCAACGTAGGTTCATGTATCAAATTCCTATTGTTTTTTATCATCCAGGAAAGAAAATTATCGCAAAACGTGACCCTGAAATCTTTCAACAGATGGATATTATGCCAACAATTTTGGACCTTTTGAACATCAAAACAAAATTTTATTCGTATGGAAAGTCTTACTATCAAAAATCTGATAGAGAAGCAATTACATACATTGAGGGCTCTTATTATTACTTCAAAAATCACCATATGTACACTTTTTCGAATGAAAAGGCACGAAATTTGCTTGATTTCACCATTCGAAAAGAGTACACGAATGACTCACTTTCGTATTACAAAAACGAAAGTAAAGTTGTTGAAAGACGCATAAAAGCGATAATTCAGCGCTACAATCGTGACTTGATTCATAACAAAACTGTAGTTGAATGAAACAAAAGATCCGATTTATTATCAACCCAATTTCCGGTGTAGGAAAAAAAGGCGATTTACCTCAGATCATTGAGGAACACTTAGACCACAGTAAGTTCGAATACGACATCGCAATTACTGAATATAAAAAGCATGCCAAAAAAATCGCCTACGAAGCTTCTTTGGAAGGAATTGATATTGTGTGCGCAGTTGGTGGTGATGGAAGTGTTCACGAAGTTGGAACCTCATTAATTGGAACCCAAACAAAATTGGCAATTATCCCTTGTGGTTCAGGAAATGGTCTTGCGAGACATTTGGAAATTCCGATGAACATTGCTAAAGCGATTGAATGCATTAACCAAGACGATACGATACGAATGGATACTGTTTTGGTGAACGATAAACCATTTTTAGGAATTGGCGGATACGGATTTGATGCCATTATCGCCAAAAAATTTGATAATTATCACAAACGAGGCTTTTGGAGTTACGTTAAATTGGTAATGAAAGAATTCATGCGATACAATCCAATCAATGTTTCCGTTGATTTGAATGGTGAAATTAAAAGTATGCCGGTTGTTCTGTGTACAATTGCAAACGCATCTGAATTTGGTAATGGCTTTGTAGTTTCTCCAACCTCTGATGTTACAGATGGGAAAATAGAATTATGTATTCTAAAACCCTTTTCGATTTGGTCGGCACCAGCAGTTGTATACAGATTCTTTAAGCGCACTTCGCACAAATCTAAATTTTCAGAAGTTATTTCATTTCAAAAGGCGCGAATTCAACTTTCTCAAAACATTGCTCACTACGATGGCGAACCTTTCGACGTCAGAAATGAATTGAATATTCAAGTGGTACCAAAAAGTTTGAACATATTAATTGGTAAGAAATAAAATGGATTATACAGATTTAGACATTTCTGAAATCATTCAGAAACTTGATACACTGAAAGCAGACAGTAAACCACTTTGGGGAGAAATGTCAGCTCAACGAATGGTTGAACATTTATCTGATACCATAAAAATTGCTTCAGGAAAGGTAAAATTTCCCTTGGTTGTCCCAGAAGACAAACTTGAAAAAATGCTAGGTTTCTTAGATTCTGACAAACCAATGGCTCGAAACATCGAAGTCAGTTTTGCTAAGAAATCCGAAGAATTAAGAAATGAAGAAATTGAATTGGCTATTGATGAATTCCTATTAGAGTGGATTGATTTTGAAGAGCATTATTCGACGGACGAAAATAGAACTGAAGTTCACCCCTACTATGGCCCATTGAATTATATGCAATGGTGCAAATTGCACGCAAAACACTTAAAGCATCATTTCGAACAATTTGGAATAGACGCATAAAAAAAGAGGCTTTCGCCTCTTTTTTTATTTTTCTGAATTGTTCATTATTATTTCTTTTCGTTTAATCATATTTATGCGGAAGGGCTCAACTTCTGACTTAACATTCCTGTTTTCAAAACGCTTCTCATAGTTTTCAAAACGCTTACAGGTTAAATTCATTTTCTCAATTTGATGTTTTTCAAGTTTAACAACCTGTCCAAAACTCAAATGAGAAACAAATACCAGTGTTAACATTAATAATAGATTTCTAACTCGTTTCATATCTTTGGATTTTTGATTAATTTCCAATGTTCAAATAATATGCCATAAACAAAGACATGCTTTTATTCTATTCATTTTCAATTGGATTACTTCTCGGTATTTTAAATTACATGTATTTCAGAAAACAAGGATTTACGTCAATTACAGTGCTGATTTTAGGAATTTTTGCCTTCTCAACCATTTCTTTCATGTTCCTTAAATTTTTTCTTTAATCTTTCGTAACTTCGTAATTGTCAAATGAAGGCGTTACAGTTGCACATAATTGGATTAACTAAGACTTTCAATAGTCTTAGTAAAGGAAAATATCTTCAGTATTTTATTCCAGGAATAATAGTGGCTTTTATTTTTTGGCATGTATTCGTTGTCCTTGGAACAGCAGAATCATCCGTTTCTTTTTTGAATGACATTCCACTATTAGGGCCAATATTAGGATGGATTTTAGGCGGGGCTTTTGGAATCATCAAATTTATTTTAAATCAGTTTTTTATTTTTTTCGTTCTGACTTTACTCTCACCGTTTAATACACTTCTTTCTGAAAAAGTCGCCTTTGATCTAACTGGAATTAAAAACAAATTAGATTTTGAACGCTTATTTAGCGATATCGTAAGAATGATTATTATCGTGACAATTGCAATTGCAATGCAACTGTTTTTTTTCTTCATATATTTTATAATTTCTTCGATTTTAGGCTTAGGTATTTTTGAT
>JBDLVK010000134.1:0-5087 GCA_039804825.1 Bacteroidota bacterium | reverse complement strand
TTCTTTTGAGCAAAATAATATTAATTATTATCGACTTTATCAAACCGACATAGATGGCTTTCCAAGAAATGTCGGTGAAATTGTTTCATTAAAAAATTTAATTAAGGAAAAGGTGATAGTTAGACGAACAAATATTATCGGGCAAGAAATTGATGAATTCCAAAAAGGTCTTGTGATTTTAATTTATGAAGATGGAACTATTGAGAAAATTGTGAGACAATAACCTTAAAACTGTTCAAAGTTTTCATTGGCACAACTTTTGCAATTGTCAGGAGTTCAACTTTAAAAAGTTTGCTATGAAAAAACAAGTACTTAGTATAGGAATCGCATTAGTTACGTTTAGTTCATTGAATGCTCAAACAGATCGATTCACCCAAGATTTTCAGCCGATTCGTGCGGAATTAACAAAATGGGACCCAATCAGAGGAGAATGGTTGGCATCGAGTATGGTTTCGATAGCGAAGAAGGAGCCAATTCCCGACAGAACATTTCCAGAAAATTATACACCTGCTGAGATGATGAAAATGGTGCCAGAAAGCAGTCGTGCAAATATCCAGCGAATTGCAACCACAAGCGCACAAAATGCAGATTCATCCTCAAGGGGAAATTGGAGTTCGATTACCAATCAATTAAATCGACCATCTTGCCAGCCAACTATGGGCAGAACGTATGGTGATCCGCACTTATCGTCGTTTGATGGAGCAACTTATTCATTTCAAACAGTTGGTGAATTTGTGTTAGTGAAATCACCTTCTCAAAACATAGAGATACAAGCACGTCAACAGCCTCAAAGCGATGATTTTTCGTTGAATACAGCTTTAGCGATGAATGTTGGAGGAGATCGCGTTTGTGTTTATGCGAATGAAAAACCAGATAACATTTCAAATTGTGCTTTGCGTTTAAATGGTTCCCCGTTGTATATCAATGCTGGAACCTATTATTTACCTCATGGAGGAACAATCCGTTATACCTCAAATAATTATGTAGTTACATGGCCAACAGGAGAAGTAGCAACGATTGATGTTAGACGTTCGTCACAAATGAATTTCTTAAATGTTGCAGTTCAAGTATTTCCATGTTCGCAAAACGATTTAGAAGGTTTGTTAGGGAATGCAAATGGGCGTCAAAGCGATGATTTTGATGTGCGTAACAACAGCAATCGTCCGGCTTACATGGCTTTTTCTTCTTTTGGAGGAAGTCAAATGCAGCAAGCATCTAATGAAATGGAAAAAGAATATTTAGCGTTTTTAGCTAGAGATTATGCGCGTCAATTTAGAGTTACACCTACAACATCTTTGTTCGATTACGGAATTGGTCAAAGTACATATACTTACACTGATGAGTCTTTTCCAAGAGTACATAGAACTGTGAATGATTTATCTCCAGATCGTCAAAATGCGGCACGAGCTAAATGTGAAGAGAACGGAATCAGAGGAGACGAATTAAAAGGTTGTATTTTTGATCAGGCTTATTTGGAAATTCCACCGAGTCCGAAACCAGTTGTAAAGGATCTTACCTCTGGTATCCAAATGCCTAGACTTGATAAACCTGTTAATAATGTGAATGGTTCAAACATAACACCTTCAAATTTTAAACCTGAAACTAGATTAGATCATAATTCAAACCCTCAACCGATTCAACAAAATCCGAATAACGGTGAAATGAAACCCGTGAATCAAGAAATGAAGGATAGCAGAGTTGATGGTCATAATGTTTCAAAACCTGCAGGAAATGAAATTAAACCAACGACAATTTCAAAGCCTGTTGATAATGACATAAAACCTACTAAGTCAGTTCCAGTGAATTCGGCTCCAAAAGGATTGGAGATTAAAACAAACTCACCGAAACCAGGCGGAGGAGGGATTCCTTCAAATTCAAGCCCAGTGAAATCAACACCTGCTTTAAAAGGTGGAAAAGGATAAGTTAGAGTCTCACAGAAATGTGAGACTTTTTTTTTGCGACTCAACCAGATCAAAAACTAGGACAAATGAACGGCTCAATGTGAACAATTCTCCTCAAACAAACCTTTTAACCGAATGAAATTTCGTTTTAATTCTTTATTTTTGAGCTTAAACGATTTGGGATGAGAATATTTACCTTGATAATTGGGATTTTCATTGTGCTTGGAGCTTCGGCACAAGTTACAATTTCTGCGAATACTAAAGCAGATGTGCTTGTTATTCAGAACAATCTTCTTGGATCAAAAAATGTCCCTTCTAACGCGTTGATGGATCGTTTTGCGATTCATAAATTTTCAGAAGGTTATTTTGTTGGCTTTCTAGCAAAAACCTCTACTTCTTATTCAAAAAATGCTTTGCTTCAACAAGGAATTATTGTTGGTGCTAAGTCGGGAGATATTGTTTCCATTCAAGTACCAATTACTTTGTTATCGTCGATTGAGTCATTACCAGGAATAAAAATGCTTCAATTAGCGGGTAAAATCAAGCCAACGTTGGATAAAGCAGTGAAAGATATCAAAGCAGACAGTGTTCAAAAAGGATATAATTTGCCACAAGGGTATACTGGAAAAAATGTACTAATTGGAATAACCGATTGGGGTTTTGACTATTCGTCTCCTATGTTTTATGATACTTTACTTCAAGCTACGCGGATTTTAGCAGCTTGGGATCAATACCGAACCTCAGGTCCAGCGCCAAGTGGATTTTCGTATGGAACAGAATTAAGTTCTTTACCTGAATTTACCGCTGCTGGTGCCGATACTGCCAATATTTACAGTTATGCAACACATGGTTCTCATGTCGCAGGAATTTGTGGTGGAAGTGGAGCAGGAACTGCTTTCAGAGGTATTGCATTTGAATCACAGTTTTTGTTTGCTACTTTTTTGGTGGATGAAAGTGCTGTTTTGGATGCTTGGGAATGGATGTATCAGAAGTCTTTATCGGAAGGTAAGCGGTTGGTAATTAACATGAGTTGGGGCTTATATCACTTAGGCACTTTAGATGGAAATTCATTGTTAAGTCAAGCAATAGATAATTACTCAGCTCAAGGCGTGATTTTTGCCAATTCAGGAGGAAATAATGGAAATGTAAATTTCCACATCAAGAAAACGTACAATAATGATTCAATTCGCACGAAAATAGACTTCTATCCGTATGCTTCAAATCCAAACATGTGGGGACAAAGTATTCACATGTGGGGTGAACAATCGAATCCATTTGAATCTGGTTTGATGATTTATAATACAAGCGGAGTAGTATTGGCAGAAACACCTTGGTATTCAACGGCAACGACCTCCACGTATATTGATACTTTTTTGGTAATCGGTGCTGATACTATTTGGTACAACTTATCTGCAGACGCAGCTCATCCTTTGAATGGAAGGCCACAAATGAGGTTACGTGTTATGAATACACACACCTATTTGAGGGTCTATTTAAAATCGAAAGCAGTAGCTGGAAAAGTTCATTATTGGAATGTTACAGAATTGTCTACAGATGTAGGAAATTGGGGGATGCCGTTTACGGCCTTTGGAACTGGTGCAATCGGGGGAGATAACCAATATGGAATAAGTGAGCCTTCCTGTACAAATAGTTTGATAAGTGTAGCCGCATATTCCTCTAGTTATTACACATCAGGGGGAACTTTGGCTGGTGGTCAAATTGCTAACTTTTCAAGTATCGGTCCACGCTATGATGAGGTGTTAAAACCAGAGATTGCAGCGCCAGGTGTTTCTGTGGCATCCTCAATTTCATCGTATACTGATAATTCTTTTACATCCATTGCATCAATAGATTTTAATGGTCGAACTTATCCTTTTGCTCGATTCTCAGGAACTTCAATGGCTTCGCCGATGGTAACAGGAGTTGTTGCGTTAATTCTTGAGGCAAATCCTTATTTATCTGCTCAGCAAGTGAAGGATATAATCATTCAAACAGCACGTGAAGATGCGAATACAGGAATAATACCGATGACTGGAAGTACTCAATGGGGTTGGGGTAAATTGAATGCATATATGGCAGTTCAACTTGCCTTGAATACAGTAGGAACAGAAGAACTGGAACAAGAAATGCCATGGTCTGTTTATCCCAATCCAGTTGTAAATGACTTATTTTTCACCTTAGTTGATGAACTGCCAGAAAAGGTGCAAATTATCGATTCTATGGGGAAGGTAATGGATAAAACTATTCAAAACTCGCGCGTCAATGTTTCTGATTTGAAGTCAGGTAACTATTGGATTCGAATGGAAGTAAATGGTCGAATTCAACAAGAAAAGTTTATAAAATTATAACATGGTAATTCGTGCTTTAAATAAAAATGAACTGTTTAAGGTTCATGATATTGCACATGCGACTTGGCCAGATACATTTAAAGAAATTTTAAGTCAGCAGCAGATACAGTACATGTTGAATTGGATGTATGACTTAAAACATTTGGAACTTCAATTCGATAATGGTCACCAGTTCTTTGTTGCCGAGGTTGATAATGTTTCAGTAGGATTTATTGGAATTGAACCGAATCATCCAGAAAAAGGGCTTACGAAAATTCACAAAATATATATATTGCCTAGTAAACAAGGATTGGGAATTGGCAAAAAACTCATTGAATTTGTGAAGAAAATTGCAATTCAATCTGAAATTGAAGGGCTGCTTTTAAATGTAAATCGCTTCAACAAGGCTGTAGATTTTTATAAGGCAATTGGCTTTAATATCCTTTTTGAAGAGAACATTGATATAGGAAATGGCTACTTGATGGAAGATTATGTAATGAAATTAGATCTTCATTAAAATTCCTTATTTTTTCGTTAAACTCATTGCATATTCGTTAGGTGATTTTCCAGTCAGTTTTTTGAAAGCAGTGAAAAAGGGATTATAGGAGGAAAAACCTACTTCTATAGCTAATGATTCTAAGGTATTGACTGTGAGAAATCCAGATTCGATTAATCGTTTGGCGTCTTCAATTTTAATTATTGTTTTATATTCTGTAAATGTGTATTGACAGTGATATTTAAACATATAGATCAAATGACTGACAGGAATATTTAATTCGTTGGCCATATCAGTAATGGTGATTTTTTGATTGCGGAAGTAATTTTTCTCCCGTGATAGAAATTCAATCTCCTTGATTAA
>JBDLVK010000133.1:0-47436 GCA_039804825.1 Bacteroidota bacterium | reverse complement strand
AACGAATACATCACAACTTTTTTCCATCTGATTTTCTGCATGTTACAACTTTTTATTTTAAAATGTTAAAATTTATTTGAACCGATTTCCTAACATTGTGTACCGCCCAAAAGTAATGACACTCGCGAAGTTAACAACGAATAAAATTAAAACATAAAATTATGAAAAAGGTCATCGGAATAGTAATCGTCATGTTGGCAGCATTTTCGCTCAAAGCCAACGACAAAGAAATCGTAAAGCCAACCTTAAGTGAAGTAACCGTTTATGCCCAAGGTGCTCAGCTTTTCCAAAAAGCAAATTATACAATTAAACCAGGAATTACAGAGGTAATCATTGAAGGTGTGAGTCCTTACATCGATGCGAACAGTCTTCAAGTAAAAGCAACAGGTGCGGCAGTAATAATTGATTCGAAATACTCCCTTTTCTACCCAAAACCTGAAGAAGTAAACTTAGAAGGCCTTCCATTAAAAATCCGTAAAGACATTCAATTGTTAGAAGATTCATTAAAAATGATGGGCTACGACATTCAAGACATCCAAGATGAAATTGATGTATTAACAGCGACAAAGAACATTTTGGCAAACAACGGAGCAATTCGTGGACAAGGAAAAGTGAATGATTCAATTAATTTATTGAAACAAGCAGTTGATTATTACACCGTTAAAATGACTGAAATCAATAAAAAATTGTTGACACTGAACAAACGCAAAGCTGAAAAGTACGAGAAAAAACGTGCAATGGAAGATCGTTTAATTAAATTGAGACAATACCAAACAAGTGCAGGTGGCGAACAAAAAGATCAAGGTCCAATTCACCGTGTGGTTGTTACGTTCTCCGCAAAAGAATTGGTAACAGGTAAAATCACTGTTTCCTATCTCGTTTCTGAGGCTGGCTGGGTCCCAATGTATGATTTGCGCAGCGATGGATTAACGTCAAAAATCAATTTAACATACAAAGCACAAGTGTTCCAGAACTCAGGTTTAGACTGGGACAATGTGAAATTGAACATTTCAACAAACAATCCTTATCAAAACAAAACGAAACCAGAATTACATCCTTGGTACATTGATTACTATGCCTATCGCAACGATTATTACAAAGATCAAAATGCGCCTTCTGCAATGGAGAAAAAAATGGAAGCCGCTGGTTATGCGTATACCAATTCAATTACTACGAAAGGATTGGCTGAAGTAGACGCAGAAACGTCTGCCATGTTTGTGAATACAGTTCGCCAATTGACTTCTGCAGAATTTAAAATTGATTTACCGTATTCCATTAAATCTGACAACGAGCAACACATGGTCCTAATCAAAGTTGTTGACATGGATGCTAACTACAAATATTACACAGTTCCAAAATTGGACAACTCCGTGTATTTGGTGGCTCAATTGTCAAAATTGGATGAATTAGGATTGGTTCCAGCACAAGCAAACATTTTCTTCGATGGAAGTTATGTTGGTGAAACATACATTGATCCAACAACAATGGACGATACCTTGAACCTTAGTTTAGGAAGAGATCCAAACATCGTTGTAAAACGTACACTTTTGAAAAAAGACTGTAAAGAGCGTGTTGTTGGCGATAAGAAGGAGAAGACAATGTCCTATTCAATTGAAGTGAAAAACTTGAAGGCAACACCAATTGACATCATTGTTCAAGATCAAATTCCAATCACTACAAACAGCGAGATTTTGATTGAACCTGGAGATTTAGGTAAAGGAAATCGGGATGAAACAACAGGAATCGTTGAGTGGACTTATTCACTTAAACCGAAAGAAAGTAAACTCATCAATTTCAGTTACAAGGTAACCCACAAAAAAGAAATTAATTTACCACAATATTAATCTGCTACCAGCAAATGAAGGGGAACTCGAAAGGGTTCCCTTTTTTGGTTTAAACCTGAGGTCGTTTATTATTTTAAGGTCAGACCGCATATAAATGGCTAGATTCAACAAAAACGAAAGAGCAATAATCAATTATTGTGAATGAGTTTTAGGAAGAAAATGGCTGTTTATATGTGGATTCAACTTAAAACTTTCCACTTTAAATTGATTGCTTGTCGTTGTCATTAGTTGCTTTATCCAGCTAAAACTTCAAAATCATTTCTAGATCCATCATTTAAAATGATATCTGAACTTCAAAAGAATAATCGAACTAAGGTTTTGAATAATAAAAGTATATTTGTTAGAATGATTGTAGCACTAAAGAAATGGTTCTCGGAAAACAAATTAGCGAGTATTACTTTGCTGATATTCGGACTCATTTATTGCAGCATTTCACTTGTCAATCATTACAATTTTCGAACTGCCGCCCTGGATTTAGGAATGTTCAATCATGCCTTGTATTCCTTTTCGCATGGCAGAATGAATCATTTCACCTTGGATTTAGAAGCTTTTGGACCAAATTATTTTGCCGACCATTTCTCGCCCATCACTTTATTGTACGTTCCATTTTACTACATTTTTGGATCTTGGACCTTATTAATAATCCAAATTGCTTCCATACTTTTTGGCGCTTGGGGAAGCTATAAAGTCGCACAACACAAGCTTCAATTCGCGAAAAAACCAGTTTATATTTTAGTCTTCTTTTTAGCACAATGGGCAATTATTTCAGCTTTGTCGTTTGATTTTCATAACAATGTAGTTGCTGCAATGCTTGTTCCTTGGTTGTATTATTACTACCTCAAACAAGAAAAGGGAAAAGTAATTTTGTTTTTTGTTCTTATGCTAATTTGCAAGGAAAACATTGCACTTTGGTTGGTCTTTATTCTAATTGGTTTCATGCTTGAAAATGGAATCAAATCATTTTTTAAACAGTTCACTACCTTTCTGAAATTTGAAATCCCACTACTCCTTTTAGCTGCCATCTATTTCTACGTGATTGTCGGAAAAGTAATGCCTGCCCTTGCGGATGGACACGCGGTTAATCAAATTGCACGTTTTGGACATCTTGGTAATTCAATCGGAGAAATCATCAAATTCGTTTTCACACATCCATTTGACACGTTTAAAATGTTCTTTGAAAGCACGATGGATGATCCAATTTCCTTTGGAATCAAAAAAGAATTGCACTTAGTGATTTTATTTTCAGGTGGAATTGCCCTTTTGTTACGTCCCGCTTATTTCATTATGCTCATTCCAATTTATGCACAAAAATTATTAGCAGCAGATTTTGGATTTTGGGGGATTAGTGGTCAATATTCCATTGAATACACGCCAATCTTAACACTCGCTTTCATTGATTTGTTAAAAGCCATGCGCAATTGGAAATTCAAAAGTGCTTTTATATATCTCTCTGTGATTCTTGTGATTGGAACAAATTTAGTTACACTTCGAACGCGTAAAACACCGTGGTACGATCGAACTACTTCAGATTTCACAAGTAAAATTCATTATTCTTCAGATGGATTAAACGTTTCTTATATACACAACGAATTAGGAAAAATCCCAAGTGAAATTCCGCTTTCAGTGATGTCTTGCTTGGCTCCACATTTGACAAACCGGGATAAGATTTATCATTTTCCTGTCATTAAAGATGCTGAAATGATCATAGTTCTCAAAGACAAACGTTCATTCTACCCGCTCAGCAAGGAAGATTTTGATAATAAAATCAAAGAACTTATTGACTCAAAAGAATACAAACTGGTAAAAGATGAAAATCTATTACTGATTTTGAAAAAAGTTAAACATTCAGCCAAATAAATCGTTTATAGTTCAAACAAACACAATGAAAAAATTCGAAATTCCAGAATTCTATCGTTCGCCGATTATCAGTCAAGTAAAGGCAAAACGAAAACTTGAAGATCCGCGCAAAAAGGATTTCACTCCAAGTCTATTGGATTTTGGAACTGTTCGTTTTTACATTGCACGCCATTTTGGTTTTTGTTACGGCGTAGAAAATGCCATCGAAATTGCTTATCAAGCCATTGCAGAAAATCCAGACAAACGTATTTTTCTCTTGAGTCAAATGATCCACAATCCTGCTGTGAATGCTGATTTATTGAGTCATGGAATTCAATTTATTCAAGACACAAAAGGAAATCAATTGATTCCATGGAATGATTTGCATGCAGATGATATTGTTATAATTCCAGCCTTTGGTACGACCTTAGAAATTGAATCAATTCTATTGGATATCGGAGTGAATGTTTCCAAATATAATACAACGTGTCCATTCGTAGAAAAAGTTTGGAATCGTTCAGAAAAACTAGGTTCCGACGAGCATACGATTATCATTCATGGTAAACACAACCATGAAGAAACACGTGCAACCTTCTCACATAGTCGCGAAAATGCTCCAGCTTTAATTCTTAAAAATTTGGAAGAAGCACAGTTGTTGGGAGAATTAATTCTGGGACAACGATCAACTGCTGACTTCTATGAATTATTTGACGGCAAATATTCAAAAGGTTTTGAACCAGAAAAGCACTTAACTAAAATTGGTGTTGTGAATCAAACAACGATGTTGGCAACCGAAACACAGGAAATTACAGATTATTTACGTGAGGTGATGATTCAAAAATACGGTGAAGAAACGATCAAAGAACACATTGCAGATACGCGTGACACTTTATGTTATGCAACAAACGACAATCAATCTGCAACCTACGGTTTACTTGAAAAAGAAGCTGATTTCGCTTTGGTAGTTGGTGGATACAACAGTTCAAATACCACGCATCTGGTTGAATTATTAGAAGAAAAGTTCACTACTTATTTTATAAAAGACAAAGAAGAACTTGCAGACGCACAAACCATTCATTCGTTCAACATTCACACGCATGAATTAGAAACCTTGGCGTTCAAATTGCAAGAACTTGAACAGCCGACAATTATCATTACTTCAGGAGCATCTTGTCCAGATTCAATTGTCGATGCTGTAATCCAACGTATTCTTGAATTGAAGCAAGTAACACTGCCTATTCAAACTGCGATTGACCAATTTCTTTCAGTAAAATCTGAAAATTGATCGATTTTACATTGTCTTTCTTTATTTTTAAAGCAAAATAAGCAGCACACTATGGAACGATTTATCAATATTTTGATAATCGACGATAACGAAAGAAATCAAAAGGGCCTGAAAGAAATTCTGACGGGTGGAGGAAATAATGTGCTCATTGCCGAATCGATTCACGATGCTTTGCCGATTTTACAGCAAAAAGACATTGGAATTTTATTGATCAACATTGATAATCCGTATTCTGGAGGACTTGAAATTTTGCAAACGCTCAAAGACGGTTCACAAGGAAAAAGCAGTTATAAAATTGTTGTGACTGCCGATTCAGCTTCAGGTGCGCGAATGGTAAAAGGACTGAATGAAGGTGCTGTCGATTACATCACGACTCCTTTCAACCCAAATCTCATTCGAGCCAAAATTGAAGTTTTCAAATCACTTTATTACAAAGATCAACGCATCAATCAACTCCTGAACAATATTTTTCCTGCTACTGTACTTGAAGACTTGAATGCGAACAATAAATTTTCACCAAGAAGGTTTGATAATGGTATTGTACTTTTTACCGATTTCGTAGACTTCTCCATGAAAGCAAGAGATATCAATCCAATTCGTTTGCTAAAAAAATTGGAATACTATTTTACCAAGTTTGATGAAATTATCGATCGCTACAAACTTGAGAAAATCAAAACCATTGGAGATGCTTATATGGCCTTGGCAGGTGTTACAGAAAACCATCCTGAACCAGCAATTCGAGCTTGTTTAGCGGCATTAGAAATCCGCGATTTCATGCAAACAGAAAAAGACATTGCACGAGCGATGAATCGCGATTTTTGGGAAGTGCGCGTTGGAATTCATAAAGGTCCACTCGTTGCTGGAATTATTGGAACGAGTAAAATTAGTTTTGACGTTTGGGGAGATTCTGTAAACATAGCCGCACGCGCCGAATCAGGTTCCAAGCCTGGTTACATTTCCATTACAAAAAACATTGCTGAGGATGTTGATGAATACATGAACCTTGAACATCGCGGTCCTGTTTCGATTCACAAACGCGGTGGAAATATTGAAATGTTCTATTTGGAAAATTTGAAATTAGAACATTGTTTGTACTGCGAAGGGAAATTAGCTTCTACTGAACTTCGTCTAAAATGTGGTTTATCTTCGATTGATTTTCTTCACATGCGCATGGACATTGTGAATCGCTTAAAAGCCTTATTGCCAGACGAGGTTGTTTACCACGATATTGCTCATACCATCAACGTAGAAAAAGCTGCCTATCGTTTTGCCAAATTAGAAGGTCTAGACGAAGAAGCAATTTTATTATTGCGAACAGCAGTTTTGTACCACGATGCTGGATTTATGGTTGAATACCACAACAATGAGCCGTATGGCATTAAAATGGCACAAAACTCTTTACCAAAATTCGGATATTCTGATGCACAAATAGAAACAATCACTTCGATTATTGCTTCAACGGCTTCACATTCGAAACCAAGCAATTTATTGGAAAAAATCATGTGTGATGCCGACCACGATTATTTGGGAAGAGCAGATTATTTCAACGTAGCAAAAAAATTACGCAAAGAATTAGAAAATTACGATCATGTGATGTCCGACATCGAGTGGATTGAATTTCAATTACATTATTTGGAAAATATCCATCGTTTTTACACTGATACAGCAAAGAACATTCGCCTTCAAGCAAAAAAATTACGCATAGAAGAATTAAAAATACAACTCAAAGAACTTAAAGCGCAGTCATGAAAATTTACACAAAGAAAGGAGACAATGGAACCACTGGATTAATTGGTGGAACACGTATTTTAAAAAGCTCTTTGCGCATTGAAGCGTACGGAACAATTGATGAACTGAATTCATACATCGGATTAGTGCGTGACCAAGACATTCATGAATCGTACAAAAAACAATTGATTGAAATCCAAGACCGCTTGTTCACAATCGGTTCTAGCCTAGCAGCAGATCCAGAAAAATCAACCATGAAGATTCCAGATTTGCACGCATCAGACATCGAATTGCTCGAAAAATGGATGGATGAAATGGAAGAAGCCTTGCCTGAGATGAAAAATTTTGTACTTCCTGGTGGACATCAAACTGTTTCTTTTTGTCATGTGGCTCGTTGTGTTTGTCGCCGAGGTGAACGCATTATTGTGGATTTGAATCAGCACGAATTTGTTGCTGAATTGGTGATTTCTTATGTCAATCGATTAAGTGATTATTTATTTGTTTTAAGCAGAAAAATCACACTTGACTTAGGCGCGATAGAACAACCTTGGCAACCGAGAATGTAAAATTGAACAAATTGTTAATAAAAGAATTTCAATCTTTTAGCTTGCAAATTTGGAAAGTTTGAAAATAAAATTACTTTTGCGCAAAATTAACCATTAAAAAGAGGAAAGATGTACTGGACTTTAGAATTGGCATCCTATCTGGAAGACGCTCCGTGGCCTGCGGCTAAGGATGAATTAATTGATTTCGCAATTAGAACTGGAGCTCCTCTTGAAGTAGTAGAGAATTTACAAGATTTGGAGGACGAAGGTGATATTTACGAAAGTATCGAAGAAATTTGGCCAGATTACCCTTCTCGTGAAGATTTTCTGTTCAACGAGGACGAATATTAAAACAATAGATCCCATCACGAAAGTCGGTGGGATTTTTTTTGTCCTAATTTTTGTACTTTTCAACTATGAATTTTTTAGGACATCTTTATTTCTCAAATAACAATCTTGAACTCATGTATGCCAACCTCTTTGGCGACCACGTAAAAGGAAGTGATTATTCACATTTCCCTGAAATTGTTCAAACTGGAATTTCGCTTCATCGTTCAATTGATAATTACATCGATCACCACCCCAAAGTTGTTGAATTAATGCACAAATTGTATCCTGAACTTCCAAAAGTTACAGGAATCGCAATTGACCTTTTCTTTGACCACTTATTGGCCATTCATTGGAAAGAATTTCACTCACTTGAGTATTTCGAATTCTTAGAAAATTTTTATTCCTACTCTCCTCAGAATTGGGAAGCATTTTCTCCGCAATTTCAGCAATTAATCATCGCAATGAAAGAACTTAAATGGATGAATTTCTACCCACAATTTGAAGGTCTTGTAAAAGCAACCCAAGGAGTTGGTTCGCGAATTTCATTTCCCAACAAATTACCTATAGCATCCAGCGTATTTCTCGAACATAGGGATGAAATTGAAACCTGTTTTCAACTTTTTATGAAAGATGCCATAGAGTATTTCAATCATAAATACATTGAGTTAAATAACAAATAACTGAATTCCTTTCTTCCTTTCTGAAATCATTTATTGATGCGTCAACGAACTTATCCAATCCTAAATTGTTCAAGTAAAGAAAATGATTTGTACTACATAGGTCGTTCTTGATTTTTTTAGTCTTATCTTGCGAGAATTACTTCAGATGTTAAATTATACTACAAAAGTAAAAAACGATAATGCTGAATGGGTCACTTTCATTCACGGAGCTGGAGGAAGTAGTTCTATCTGGTACAAGCAAATTCGCGAATTCTCAAAACACTTTAATGTTTTGTTAATTGACCTTCGTGGACACGGCAAATCAAAAAACCCAATTCAGGAAACAATTAAAAAATACACCTTTGAAAGAATTGGAAATGAAGTTGTCGAAGTATTGCATCATTTAAAGATTACATCAACACATTTTATTGGAATTTCGCTTGGCACAATCATAATTCGAGATATTTCCGAACGCTTTCAACACCTCAGTAAAAGCATGATTCTCGGAGGCGCTGTAATGAAACTCAATTTCCGGGGACAAATTTTGATGCGTCTGGGAGCCACGTTTAAATCGGTGATTCCCTACTTAGTTTTGTACCGTTTTTTTGCATTCGTAATTATGCCGAAAAGATCCCATCGTGAGTCGCGCAATTTATTTATTAATGAAGCGAAAAAATTGTATCAAAAAGAGTTCAAACGTTGGTTTACACTTATTGCTCAAATAAATCCACTTCTTTCTTTTTTCAGAATTAAAGATTGTGGTATTCCAACACTTTATGTTATGGGGTCAGAAGACCATATGTTTCTTCCATCCATCAGTAAACTTGTAAAAAATCATTCATCTTCAGAACTACATATCATACCAAATTGTGGCCATGTCGTTAACGTTGAACAAGCTGAATTATTCAATGAAAAAGTCATACATTTCATCAAAGCTCAAAGGTTGTCGACACATTGATTTCGCATCAATTCTTTTGATTCAATTTGCCAAAGTTCCTTAAAACTAAATGCTCTTTTACTGAAGCAAACAATTTTTGTTGTAATTTGCGCTCCTATTGTTCAAGTGAATGCTTAGAAAATTTAGTTTTTATATTCCCGCACTTTGGTGCCTTCTACTGCTTGTAACACTTACAAATTGTTCAAGTGATACAGAAAAAGTAGAGGTATTTGAACACCCTTCAGTCGATATCGATTTACCTGAAATCATTAAACGAGGAAAACTAACAGTTCTTGCAGAAAACAGTTCTACGTCCTTTTTCATCTATCGAGGTAGAAAAATGGGCTTTGAATATGAGATTTTGAAAGAATTTGCACATGAAATTGGGGTAACTCTTGAAGTTAAAATTGTTAGCAACCTTGACAATTTAACGGAAATGCTCAACAACGGTGAAGGTGATATCATCGCCTGTAATTACACAGTAACGCGAGAACGAAATAAAGCAATCGACTTTTCAATTCCATTTCTTCGAACACCGCAAGTTTTAATTCAACGGAAACCAGAAGGTTGGGAAAAAATGACAGCTACTCAAATCGAGAACTTCATGTTGCGCGACCCTTCAAAATTAGCGAAACGCGAAGTTCATGTTTGGAAAAATTCTAGCTATTTTCAGCGCCTAAGTAGTTTGCAAGACGAAATTGGTGATACAATTTTTATAAAAGAAGAAGATGGATTGTTGAGCTCAGAAGAAATGATTGAAATGGTTTCAGAAGGTTTGATTGACTACACAGTTACGGAAGAGAATATTGCCCGTGTAAATCAACGCTTCTTTGATAACATAGACTGTAAAACAGCTTTATCGGTAAAACAAAAAATTGCTTTTGGACTGCGCAAATCAAGTCCTTTGCTGAATGCTCGTCTGGATAAATGGCTCAGTCAGTTCATGGTCAAAAAGACATTCAAACACATCAAAGAAAAGTACTTTGATTTCAAAAATATGCCAGTAAATGCAAGCGATTTTGTTGCAGCCGTAAAAGATGGACAACTTTCAGCTTTTGATGCTTCATTTAAACGAGCGGCCTTAAAATACAATTTCGATTGGCGTCTCTTAGCGGCAATTGCTTATCACGAATCAAAATTTAATCCATACGTACGTGGATTTGGTGGAGCTTATGGTATGATGCAATTTATGCCGCACGTTGGACCAAAATTCGGTGTTTATCCGGGCTCTTCTCCAGAAGTACAAATTATGGGGGGAATGAAAAAGATAAGCAAAGACTTTAATTCTTGGAGTGAAATTCCAGATGTAAGTCAGCGCCAAAAATTCACCCTAGCTACCTACAATGCAGGAAGAGGACACATTGAAGATGCACAGCGTTTGGCGAAAAAACACGGATTGAATCCATTGGTTTGGGATGATAATGTTGAGAACATGATGCTTAACCTTTCAAAAGGTCAATATTACCGTGATCCAGTTGTGAAAAATGGTGCATTAAGAGGAACGCGCACTTACAATTATGTACGAACCATCTATGCGCGATTTGAAGAATGGAAATCTGTGTACAAATAAGATTCTATTTCAACTTAGAATTCTAGTTCTGAGTAATTCCTCATCTCGCTGAAAAGCTTATTTTTGCAAGAAAAAAGGCATCAAACGTTTAATTGTCATAGAAGGACCAACTGCAAGTGGTAAAACAGCTCTAAGCATTGCCCTAGCCAAGCATTTCTCAACCGTAATACTTTCAGCAGATTCGAGACAGTTTTACAAAGAAATAGCTATTGGGACTGCAAAACCAAGCAAAGACGAACAAGAAGGGATTCTGCATTATTTCATCGATTCTCATTCTATTGAAGAAGAATTTACCGCTGCTCAGTTTGAAAAAGCAGCAAATGAAGTATTGGAAAAGGAATTTCAAAATCATGATCAGATTGTTTTAGTTGGTGGTTCAGGCATGTTCATCGATGCTTTGTGCTTTGGATTGGACGAAATTCCAGCTGACAAATCACTTCGAGAAGCCCTAACTGTTGAACTTGAAGAAAAAGGATTAACTGCTTTACTCGATGAGTTGAAAACGAAAGATCCAGAATTTTACGAACAAGTGGATCAAAAAAATCCAGTTCGAGTGCTTCGCGCAATTGAAGTCATACGCTTAACAGGTAAAACTTTTACCGAAATGCGAAAGGCATCGAAAAAGGAACACTCTTTCGAAATTGTTCGATTCATCATTGATCATGAGCGCGAAAAACTCTATCAACGAATCAATTTACGGGTCGACTTAATGATGGAAAATGGCTTGTTGGAAGAGGTAAAATCCGTCTATTCAAAAAAGCACTTAAATTCCTTACGAACCGTTGGTTACAGTGAATTATTTGATTTCTTGGATAATAAAATCAATTTAACTGAAGCCGTTGAATTAATCAAACAGAATTCACGTCGTTACGCAAAAAGACAATTAACTTGGTTTAGAAAACATACTGAAGCGCATTTAATTCCGTTTGACACAACAGATCAGATGCTTTTAAAAGTTCTAAATCAGCTTGATAACAACTAATTACTTGTTTCAACTTCTTTTGGAACGATTCTTGAAAATAACCCAGTGAAAAAACAAATTTGACCGTTATGAAAATTGTTCTCGACCACATCATGCCTGTTCCTTTGGCATCCATTCAGCACAGCGCTGATAGTATTTGGGGAAATTTTATCGAACTCAATCATGGCGAAAAAACGCTCTTGAACGCTTCAAGTGGAAAAGGAAAATCAACATTTACATTAACAACAATTGGACTTCGAAACGATTACGAAGGAAAAATCATGTACAATGGAGAAGACATTCGCACCTTTTCTCCACTCGATTGGGCAAAAATCCGTCAAGAAAAAATAGCAGTGGTTTTTCAAGATTTACAATTGTTTCCGAATTTAACGGTAGCAGAGAATTTAATGCTCAAAAACAGTTTGCATCCTGTTTACTCTGAAAAAGAGTTGATTCAATTGCTTGAACGTTTGGAAATCGACAATAAATGGTCTCAACAATGTGGATTGTTATCCATGGGACAACAGCAGCGCGTGGCGATTATTCGAGCACTTTGTCAACCATTCGAATTGATTCTCCTCGATGAACCATTTTCACATTTGGATGAAGAAAACACGCAACGATGTATTCAGATGATTAACGAACGATGCGATGAATTAAAAGCTGGTTTCGT
The DNA here is from genome assembly GCA_039804825.1 of Bacteroidota bacterium. Lineage (GTDB taxonomy): Bacteria > Bacteroidota > Bacteroidia > Flavobacteriales_D > Crocinitomicaceae > M0103. The sequence goes on along the minus strand of JBDLVK010000133.1, from coordinate 35,068 downwards.
GCTCACTTCATTAGGTGATACGCATCAATTCAATTACGATAAAGAACTTAAACTGTAAGGCCATGTTAAATAAATTGCTCTTTAAAAATCAAGACATTAAGCAATTGATCATTGCAGTCATTGGTGCATTTTTAGGAATTACCTTTTTAATTACTTCGATTCATTACCTAATTAAAGTAAACGAATTTGGGAAAGGTTCTGAAATACTTGGTCCAAACACGGTTATCGTTCAAAAAAAGGTTTCAAATTCAACGTCACTAAACATGACAAAAACGGATTTTTCGGAAAACGAAATCAAAAAATACAAGGCAATGCCGTTTATTTTGGATGTCAAACCTGTCATTAGCAACAACTTTGATGTTTCATTCGAAACCGCAGACCCGATGGTTCCGCGATTCAGAACGGATGTTTTTATTCAAACCGTTGATCCTAAATTCTTAGATGTTAAATCAAAAAAATGGCATTGGGAAAAAGGAGACAAATTTGTGCCAATCATTATGCCTCGTGAATTCTTGGTCATGTTAAATACCTTCATGAGTGCGCAGGACATTCCTCAAATTTCAGATGAATTGGCAAAAGACATCAACTTTAAGTTTACATTGAAAAAAGATGACGGTAAAGAATGGGTCGATGCCCGCATTATTGGTTTCACAAATGAAGTATCATCAATACTTGTCCCAGAAAGTTTCATGGAATATGGAAATTTGAACTTTACAACTGGAAAGGAGAAAAAGATCACGCAAATCATGATCGAAGGAAAAGAAAGTGAATTTGGTCTTGTTGAAGATATGTTGAATGAATATGGCTTAGAGACAAAAGCATCACAAATGATTGTTGGACGTTTAAAAAGTGTCGTTGGAACCTTGTTTTTGGTTGTGCTTGGTATTTCCATCATTGCCGTATTTGTTTCTGGATTGGTATTGATTCAATACATGCAATTGTTGATGTCGCGCAATGCTTATGAAGTTAGAACCTTGTTACGCATAGGCTTCCCACCTGCGGACATCATAAAAAGTTTCTTCAATTACTTCGTTAAAATATTTGGAATTGTGGCACTTTTGGGATTAGGAACCTTCTTTATTTTTAAATTATTTTTAGATGCAATGTTTGAATCTGGAGGATTGTATATTGACACACAACTGTCTGTTACAGCAATAATTGCTTTAGTAGTAAGCTATGTTCTCTTCGGCATTGCGAGCTATCGAACAGCAAAAAAAGGAATTTTTAGACAATACTAATTGGTTAAAGAAATGTTAATTCTAAAGACTTTTTTAAATTTGATGCGTCTTTGGAATAACTTCATATCACTTAAAGAAAGATAAATTATGAAATCAATCTTCATTTTAACATTTGCGTTAATCACGACATTCAGTTTTGGACAAAAATTGAAATTCAAAGTCGCGAACCAAAAAGATACAACGGTATTTTTAGTAAAATACTTTGGCCAAAAATTATATTATGCTGATACAGCAGAAATGAAAGGCGGATATGTTGAATTCGATGGTAAAAAACAACAACCAGGAATTTTAGGTGTATTGTTTCCTGGACAAAAATTCTTTGAGTTTGTTTACAACAACGAAGAAGTTCAAATTGAAACAGCAGCTCCAGACTTTGTTGGAACAATGAAAATCAAAAAATCAGAAGAAAACAAAGTTTTTCTTGAGTACATCAAATTTATTGGACCTAAAAAGACAGAAACGAACTCATACATTGAGCAACGTTCAAAATTAAAATCAGACGATCCGAAATACAAGGAATTGACTGCTAAAATTGATGCTTTGAATAAAGAAGTGATTGATTATCAAAACAATTTAATGGCAGCGAATAAAAATTTACTTGTTTCAAAAGTTGTGAAAATGTCAATGGATATTGATATTCCAGAGCCACCTGTTGATGCAAATGGAAAAGTTATTGATTCAAACTTCCGTTTCAACTATTTCAGAGCGCATTACTGGGACAATATTGATTTAACAGATGATCGCTTGGTGAATACGCCAATTTTCCACAACAAATTGGAATATTACTTTGGAAAAAACATGATGGTACAGCACTGGGACACAATCTTGTATCATTCATATAAATTCTGTGATGCATTGAATCCAAAATCAAAAACATTTGAATATTGTGTTTCTTGGATTACTTCAACTTATGGAAAAAGTAAAATCATGGGAATGGACAAAGTCTACATCATGATGGCAGATCGTTATTATTGTTCAAAAAATGCTGAAGGAAAGTCACCTGCATTTTGGATGACTGAAGAAAAATTGAAAGAATTGTGTGAGAAAATACCAGTACAACGCAATTTAGTAATGGGAGTTCAACCACCGAACATCATTTTACGTGACACAACAGATACGAAGTGGATTGGTTTCAAAGATTTAAAGTCGGAGTACACAATTCTATATTTCTGGGATCCAGAGTGTGGTCATTGTAAAAAAACAACGCCTAAATTACAAACCTTGTATGAGCAAAAATTCAAAGATCGCAACATTGAAATCTTTGCAGTTGGAAAAGCTACAGGGGAAGATTTTGTAAAATGGAAAAAATTCATTCACGACAATAAATTAACATTTATCAATGTTGGTGTTACAGATCCATTGTTCAAAGCTGCAATGGAAGATGCTCGACAATTTGTACCAAAATACACAACGCTTGAATCGTTGAATTATCAAACAACCTATGACATCTTCTCTACTCCACGTGTATTCGTGTTGGATAAAGATAAAAAAATTATTGCGAAGAGCATTTCAATCTCTCAATTAGAGGATTTGATGGATCGTTTACAAGGAAAAGAAAACCTTCCAAAACTGTTCCCACCAGATCCAGAAGAGGATGAACAAATGCACTAAAACGTTTTACTAAAAGGCTGCCGAGAGGTGGCCTTTTTTATTCACAATTGGTTAATATTTATTTCTATTTTCTTGCATCTTTCTTTCGTATTTTTGCCACGTAAATGAACAGTATGAAGAAAATATTATTCGCTTTAGCGTTCCCATTGTTTGGGTTTTCGCAAGTTTCAATAACTGCCACGGGTAGTTACTCACAAAATTTTGATGGTTTAGCTAATACAGGGACAAACATTGCATGGACGGACAATACAACAATTGCTAATTGGTATTGTCAAAAATCTACAGCTGGTGCAGTAGTTTATGATGCCGGAACTGGAACATCGACAGCTGGTAAAGTTTACAGCTTTGGATCGACAGGTTCTACTGAAAGAGCCTTAGGAACATTAGGATCAGCTGGTTTTGGTAATGGTGCACACGGTATTCAGTTTCATAACAATTCTGGTTCAATTGTCAACAATTTTATGGTTTCCTATACCATGGAACAATGGAGAGATGGTGGAAATACGACTCCGGCTGCTCAACAAATCAGAGTTTATTACAAAATTAGTAGTACGCTTATCACAGCACTGAATCCGGGTGCGAACACAGGATGGACAGAAATTACAGCTTTAATGACGGCAAGTCCTATTTTCACAACTACTGCTGGTGCTTTAGACGGAAATCTACCTGCAAATAAAGTAACCCTTACAAATATTAGTGCTTCAGGAATCACATTAAACAACGGAGAATACCTTATGATTAAATGGGAAGATCCGAATCACACAGGAAACGACCATGGATTGTCAATTGACGATGTAACAATTTCATGGACAACCAGTTGTGCAACAACAAGTTCAATTTCCCCGATTGCTTGTGGTACATATACTGTTCCTAGTGGACACGAAACATATACAACTTCAGGAACTTATTCCGATACGATTCCAAATGCTGCTTTGTGCGATAGTATCATTACAATCAATCTAACAATTACAGCGGGAACTATTACCTATTATGCTGATACAGATTATGACGGACTTGGAGACCCTGCCAACACAACAACAGGTTGTACGCTGCCTGTTGGTTACGTAACAAACTCAAATGATTGTAACGATAACAGCAGTGCCATCGGTCTTCCAACAACTGTTTATTATTTAGATGCGGATAATGACACTTACGGATCTGCGACTAATACAATTACTGCTTGTTCATTGCCTGTTGGTTATGTAACAAATAGTTTAGATTGCAATGACAACAACAATACCATCTATCCTGGAGCTGCAGAAATTTTAGACAATGGAATAGACGAAGATTGTTCAGGGTCTGACGCTTCTGCTGCAGGAGTGCAAATTGGATTATACGAATTTACAGGTGCGAATGTATGTCCTGTGCTTGCGGATACAGTGACAACTCAACCAGTTAATGCAACCTTCTCAACTTATACAACCGTTGGAACAACTTGTTCTGCAACAAGCAATGTTTTTAGTAACAGTGGATGGAATACAACCGCAATTATTGACCCAACAGAGTACAATCAGTTTGGCGTAACAACAGTGGATTGTTACACATTAGACATTAATAAAATCATTTTTACCCACAGAAACAGTGCTACAGGTGGAACGCCAACATGGACCTTGCGTTCGAGTTTGGATGGATTCACTGCTGATTTAGGAACTGGAACTTCTAGCTCAACTGATAAAACAGATACAATTGTATTAGGAAGCTCTTTTGACGCAATTACTGATGTACAATTTAGATTCTATATCACAAATATTGGTCAAACAGGTTCTACTTGGAGAAATGACAATGTGCGAGTAATTGCGAATTTCGGAACATTAACTCCACAAACGTATTATGCAGATTTAGATGGTGACACTTATGGTGATGCATCTTCTTCTATTTCAGCATGTACACCTCCAGCAAATTACGTTTTGGACAATACAGACTGCGATGATACAGATGGTTTAGTAAATCCAACAACAGTGTGGTTCCAAGATAGTGATGGTGATTTAAGTGGTAACACAAATGTGACATTAACACAATGTACGCAGCCTACAGGTTATGTTTTAAATCCTGGTGATTGTGATGACAACAATAGTGCTGTGATTTCACCATCGACTTATTATGTTGATGCTGATAACGATGGACACGGTTCAATGACTGGACTTGGATTAGTTACCTGTACAAATCCAGGTTCTGGATACGCAACTGTAGCAGACGATTGTGATGACAACGAGGCAACTGTATATCCAGGTGCACCTGAACTGTGTGATGGATTGGATAACGACTGTATCAATGGAATTGACGATGGTATTTTAATGGTTCCATTTTTCCTTGATGCGGATGGTGATAGCTTTGGAGCAGGAGCTTCAACCTTGTATTGCCAAAATCCAGGTGCTGGTTACTCACCTGTAGATGGTGATTGTGATGATACAAACCCGAATGCATATCCTGGTGCTACAGAAATTTTGGACAACGGAGTTGATGAAAACTGTGACTTCACTGACAACTACGCTGCTTTGGATGAATTGGTTCCTTTCCAATTTATGGTTGTTCCGAATCCTTCAACAGGGTTAATTTCAATTGAAACGTCAACTGCAATTAATGGTACAATTGAATGCATCGATTTGAATGGTCGTGTACTTTCTACAACAGCATTAAATTCAATTTCAACATCACTTGATTTGAGCAATTTGTCAGATGGAAATTACATTCTAAAAATTACAACTGAAATTGGAATTCGCCAACAACGTATTTTGATTAAAAAGTAATTCTATTTACATAGATGTTGATAGGCTATCCATATGGGTAGCCTTTCTTCATTTTAAACAATACATTTAAACAATATTTGATGCCCATCTGCATTATAAAATTATTTTTGTATAAATACTTTTTTATGAAGCATCTTACACTAAGCATTTTATCTGTCCTAATTACAGGATTTACTTTTGGTCAATCGTATTGGCAACAAGAAGTGAATTATACAATTCAAGTAAAATTAGACGACAAAAACCACACGATTTCCGGGTTTGATGAATTTGAATACGTAAACAATTCACCTGACAATCTAAATCGCATATACATTCATCTATGGCCGAATGCCTACAGAAATGGAAAAACAGCTTTGGGTAAACAGCAATATTCAAATGGTGAAACAGCTTTGCGTTTTGGACCAAAAGAAGATTTAGGTAACATTGATTCATTGGATTTCAAATTGAATGGGCAAAGCGTCAAATGGGAATATGATCCAATCAACATTGATATTGCAGTTATTCTACTTCCAACACCTTTGTTACCTGGACAACGTGTTTCTGTTTCTACACCATTTAAAGTAAAAATTCCTTCTGGTTCAATTTCTCGTTTGGGTCACATTGGGCAATCCTATCAAATTACACAATGGTATCCAAAACCAGCAGTTTATGACAAAAATGGATGGAACCCTATTCCCTATTTAAATCAAGGAGAATTTTATTCAGAATATGGATCATTTGATGTTTCGATTACACTTCCAAAGAATTATGTTGTTGCTGCAACAGGTGATTTACAGACACAATCAGAAATTGATTTCTTAAACGAAAAAGCAACTGAAACACAAAAACGTTTTGGTGAATTCTTAGAACAAAAACAAGGAAAAGCTGGAAAAACTCCCTTCCCTGAATCATCTTCTGAATTTAAAACGATACGTTACACGCAAAGTAAAGTGCATGATTTTGCTTGGTTTGCAGATAAACGATATGGTGTATTAAAAGGTGAAGTAACCCTTCCTCACAGCAAACGAAAAGTTACCTCTTGGGCAATGTTCGTTCCTCAAAATGCTGCTGTTTGGACGGATGCAATCGAATACATCAACGATGGAACTTATTATTATTCTTTGTGGAATGGTGATTATCCCTATAACAATGTTACAGCTGTTGATGGAACAATCAGCGCTGGTGGTGGAATGGAATATCCAAACGTTACCGTGATTGGAAACACGAGTAACAAAGAAGAATTGGAAGTAGTTATTGTTCATGAGGTTGGACATAACTGGTTTTATGGAATCTTAGGTTCAAACGAACGCGTGCATGGTTGGATGGATGAAGGGATGAATACGTTGAATGAAGTACGTTATGTGCAAACAAAATATCCAGACAATACGCGTCTTTCGGACATGGTTTTAAATGGTTCTTTCCATTTTGAAGATTTGGATCATCATGATTTGTCGGACATTGCTTATCGAATGACAGCAGTTATCGGAGAAGATCAGCCGATTGAAACACATTCTGCAGAATTTTCATCGATGAATTATGGAACAATCATGTACATGAAAACAGGCTTAGTTTTCTATTATTTGAAAGATTATTTAGGAGACAAATTGTTTGATGATTGCATGCATGCGTATTTCGAAGAATGGAAATTTAAACATCCTCAACCGGAGGACATGAAAGCAACGTTGGAACGCGTTTCGAAAAAAAATTTAAGTTGGTTGTTTCATGATTTAATTCAAACTACGAACCATGTTGATTACAAACTTACTTCTGTTAAAACTTCCGAAAACGGCACAGCTGTAAAAGTGAAAAACAAAGGTCAAGTTGACGGGCCAATTGAAATCAATGTTTATAAAAACGATCAATTAGTCGAAACACATTGGATTGAACCAGGGCAAAAGAAATCACGAGCAGATTTAACGACAAAAGATGCTGATCGCGTTGAAATCGATGCATCGAACGACATTCCAGAAATGTATCGTCAAAACAACACGTGGATGGCAAACAAAGCATTCAAAAAATTGGAACCAATTCACATGGAATTCTTGAGTGGATACAATGAAAAAGACAAATCAGAATTGTATTGGACACCAATTATTGCTGGGAATGCGTATGATCAATTCATGATTGGTGCAGCATTTCACAACATGGGTATTTCACCAAATCGTTTCCAATATTTCATTGCACCAATGTATTCGTTTGGTCGTCAAATGGTATCTGGAATCGGTGAATTTTCCTACACCTGTTTGCCAAAAACAGGATTGAAAGTATCACGCTTCGGTTTATCTGTGAAGTCGTTTAAAAACGATTCATCCTATGCACGCAAGCAAGATGGAGCATATTTAGCTTTTGCCCCGTATTGGTTCGCAAAAATTGGAAACCGAACAAATTCACCAATTTCACAATCGTTCTTATTACAAGGAATTGTTAAATCTGATTTAGCTGTAAACAACACTACTGATTATTACGGTGGTTTTGCAAAGTATAACTTCAGTGTTAATTGCCCTGATCATAAATTAAGTGTTAATCTAAGAACGGATGTCATTTTCCAAAGATGGACTGATATGGCACGAGTAACTGTAGATGCAACGTATCGTTTCCGCTATTTGAAAAACAATATGAAACGTTGGGTGGAAGTACGCGGATTTGTTGGAAACACTTATCATTATAAAAGCATTTTACCTGACACAGAATACAGATTCGGCATGTCACTAAGTGGAAGTGATGGCCAGCAAGATTTGTTCTTTGAAGATTATTATTTCGGAAGAGGATTAGTTGATGGAATGTGGTCACAACAGCGCGATGAAAACATGGGTGGATTCAAAAGCACAGCTTATTTTGGAACAACAACACATTGGATGGCGACAAGTAATGTGTACTTCCAATTACCAATTCCGAAGTTGGGCATTTTTGGTTTGTTTGCCGATTTAGGAGCTTTCCACAATGGAACTTCAGTAACTTCTGCAATTAATACAGGAGTTGGAATGCGCTTAGGAAAAGTCTTTGGATTATACTTCCCTATCTGGATGAGTAAAGAGTTAAACGATTCATATGGCAATTCAAGCTATGCTGAAAAAATTCGCTTTACTTTGAAAATGAATATTGTAAACAAAGGAATTAAGTTAAGTTCCTTGATGAACTAAACTTCCATTCAATGATTTAAAGCCATTCGTCAATGCGGATGGCTTTTTTTTGTCCTTGATGTACCAAAACAACTTGCAGGTCGTTTAGCAAGTATAAACTGCGAATATGAGAAAACTGATTCCACTATTTTCTATTGCTGGAATTTTACTGCTTCCAAGTTGCTATTGTTCCAAAGCAATTCCACTTTCTGCGGGGAGTCATCCAAAATTTCTTCAATCATTGAACTCAACTTATGTCTATGAATTGTGCTGTGGTAGTGCAGGAAGAACTGGAAATGAAATCTCGGCCTATTACGGTTTTCCATCCTATCAATTAACTGATTTGTCTGAATACTATAAAGCTACTGGTTTGACAAATGTCAACGGCTCAACGAGTGGACAATTCGGTTTACGCTTCAATCACTCCGTCGCACCTCCGTTTACACGATTAAAAATAATTCGTCTCGGAATTGATTATTCTCATACTAAAAACTCATTGCGCTTTGACGAAACCTCAACAACTCAAAGTGAATTGAATTTCATTTCCAATCGCTTCATGTTCAACACATCTATTTATACTTTTGTTACTCTTAAACGTTTAGCAGGATATTTACAATTGCAAGGAGGTGCAAATTTCTTTCAAAAGGTCTATGACGGACCTTCAACTGAATTCAGTTTTACAGACAAGTACTCACCTGTTTATTTCGATTATCAATTAGCTTATGGATTACAGTACTTTATCGTTAATCGATTTTCATTGTTTGCTGAGGCTGGGTATGGATCAGGAGTTTATTTAAAAACTGGAATTGCTTTTCGATTTTAATAGCCTTCCAATATTTAACAAATATTAAACACGCTTTTCTTCAATCGTTACTTATCTTTGTGTCGGAATTGGTGACCACTCTATGTAAACGCGCCATTCTAATCATGCTAAAACTGCAAATAATTTATTTAACTAAATAAAATGGCAGTTTTAAAAACAAACTTATTTTTTCTTTTTGCGATCATCATTGGAATGAACGTGAGCGCACAAACCATTAACAATGGTAATTTCAGTAGTGGATCAACGGGTTGGGGATGCAACCCTGAAGCTTATAATCCAGAATCAACTTACGGTGGACCAAGCAATACAAACATTGTTGCAGAAGTAGATGCAGAAGCAGGACTTTGTCAAACAGTTTCAGGATTCACGGTTGGATCGTACTATTCAATTTCATTTAGAGCATCACGCAGAACAACGTGCGGACCAACGCTTCAATCAGTTAAATTGAAAATTAACAATAATGCATTAACTGCCAATATTAGTCGCAATGGTGGTGGATTTAATTGGGGAATAGAAACCTTTTACTTTGTTGCAACATCAACAACGCATACAATTACGTTTACAAGTAACACAACTGGAACATGTAATTTGGTGTTTGACAACATCAGTTTAAACGTGGTAAGTGCCTTACCAATCGAATTGGTTGACTTTTCTGCTAATTTGAAAAATGAACGAACAGTTGATTTAACGTGGCAAACAGCATCGGAAAAGGACAATGATTTTTTCACGATTGAACGATCAATGGATGGGAAAAACTGGGCAGCAATTAAAGAAATAGATGGTGCTGGAAATTCAACGAATTTGTTGAATTATGCGACAATTGATTTACTTTCAGAAAAAGGACTTTATTATTACCGTTTGAAACAAACAGATTTTGATGGCGCATATACTTATTCAGATATCAGAGCAGTATCTGTTAATAATTCCACAACCGAAATAACTGTATTTCCAAATCCAACGAGCGGAAGTTTCACGTTAATTCCTGCTTCTAAGGATTCTGCACCAGTACTTTACACCAATGTTGGAACTGAAGTTCAATCAAGTAATTATTCTGTTTCTTCAACAGAAGACGGATTTATTTATGATATCAATAGTTTGGCGAATGGTATTTACTTCGTTCGAACAGGAAATCAAACCACAAAAATTATAAAGCACTAAGCTTTTTTGTTTTATCCTTTAACCTCATTGTTAATTGTTGAAAATTCGACGTTAGCAATGAGGTTTTTTTATGTAATTTAATCTCCTAATCAAACCAAATGAATACTGAGTTGTACACAGCGTTTTTTGGTTCACGTTTCAATAAACAATCTATGAAATCAATTCATTTTTTAAAGTTTCCATTTCTTCTATTCTTCGGTTTATTATTGATGTCGCATGCGTGTGACAAAAAAAAAGGCGGCGAAGAATTCCAATGGGTGGATGAAGTTGTTATCAACACCGATGATGAACTCATCAAGATGAATTTCACTGGAGATTACAAAGATCAATGGAAAAAAGTGGATTCCTTGGAACAAAAAGGCTTGTACAAATCTGCTTTAGATGAAGTAAACAGCATTTTTGAAAAAGCAAAAGCGGTTGAAAACTCTCCTGAAATTGTAAAATCTGTTCTGTACAAATTAAAATTGAGTGATTATTTACGTGAGGAAAACACAGTAATGTCAATCATAGAAGTTGATAGTTTGGCTGCTAGTTCGAACTTCCCAACCAAACAAATCCTTTACTCTATTTCTGCCGAAGCTTACACAAGCTATTACAACCAAAACCGTTGGAAATTCTTAAATCGTACTGAGGCAACAGGAATTGTATTGAACGACATTCGTACCTGGGATTTAACAACCATCAATCGAAAAATCAGAGAAAATTATGAATTGTCGTTGACAGAAGTGAGTCGTTTGCAAAAAAGTGCTTTGAGCGATTACAAAGCGATGTTGAATTATTACGGTGAATCTGTTTTACAACGTCCAACCTTATATGATTTTCTTGCGCATCGTGCATTGAATTTCTACCAAAACACCGAGCTTTCGTTGCCTTCAAGTGAAAAACCATTTGTCATAAACGACAATCGCTATTTAGAAGAAAGCAATAAATTCATGGAGGCTTCCAATCCAACAAAGGATTCACTTTCATTTTCGAATGATTGGAAAGCACTTCAATTGTTGCGCGAATTAACTGCTTTTCACATGCGTGACAAATCACCTGAGGCTATGTTCGATTTAGAGTTAATTCGTTTGGACTTCGTGTACTCAAAATCAGTGAATGAAACAAAAGATGCAGCCTATGAAATGGCTTTAAAACGGTTGATTCAAACGCATTCAACAACTGCTCTTAGCACAGAAGCACAATATAAATTAGCAAGTTTATACGCATCTCAAGGAAATGAATATTCAACTGAAACACCTAAAAAACGTTGGAAAAAGCAAGAATCGCATGACATTTGTCAACAAGCAATAGCAGCATTTCCTAAATCATACGGCGCTGGTTTGTGCAAGAATTTAATGGAAACAATCGAATTCAAGGATGTCGATTTTACAACCGAAAAAGCTTATTCTTCAACGAGTAACAAGCGTGTTTTAGTGTCTTATAAAAATGTGGATGAACTTTATTTCCGCATAGTAAAAACTGAACCATCCTTCGATCGAACCTATAATTCGAATCGGGAAGAAGAAATGAAACGTCTATTGAAAATACCAGTTGAATACTCTTGGACAATACAGTTACATGAAACAGCAGACTACCAGCATCATACAACTGAATTCGTTTTACCTAATTTGGGTCTTGGACATTATTCCTTGATTGCATCAACAAAGGCAAATTTCGAGTTGGATACAAATTCAATATCTTACAACACCTTTTACGTGAGCGATTTAGCCTTCTTGTATAATTCAAGTTCGACAGAATCTAACAATTCAATTTACGTAACAGATCGTGAATCAGGAACACCTATTAAAAGCGCAATAGTTGAAGTGTTTACTCAAAAATACGATTATAACACTAGTAACTATAAATACACCAAAGAGCAAACGCTGACGACCAACGACAAAGGCTTGGCAGAAGTAAAAAACACTCAAAACTATTCCTATCGCATGTTCAAGATCAGCAAAGGAACTGATGTTTATTACGAAAATCAGAATATGTACTTCTACCGTGAATCGGAAAATGAAAAACCTTACACAACAACAAATTTCTTTACTGATCGTCAAATTTATCGTCCTGGACAAACCGTCTATTTCAAAGGTATTCGCATTCAGCACAAAGGAAAGGAACACAAAATTGAAGTCGGAAAAACATCGGAAGTCGTATTCCGTGATGCGAACTACGAAGATGTGAAAGAAGTGAAATTGACCACAAATGCCTATGGAACATTCTCAGGTTCGTTCGTGATTCCAGAAACAGGCATGACAGGACAAATGAGCATTCAAGACGAATATGGTGAAGTTTATTTCTCAGTAGAAGAATACAAACGACCGAAGTTTGAAGTAGAAATGTTGCCTTTAACAGGTGTTTACAAATTGAATTCAACAATCAAAGTTGAAGGAAAAGCGAACACCTTTTCAGGAGTTGCCTTGGATGGGGCAAAAGTGAATTTCCGCATCACACGTTCAGCTTCTATTCCGTATTGGATGTACTACTATTACAACGTGAACTACGACAATTCGACCAAAGAAATTAAAACAGGAACTGTCACTACCGATGCTGATGGAAAGTTCGTGATTGACTTTATAGCCGAAAAAGATCCAACAATCGACTCCAAGTTTTTACCGTATTACAATTACACGGTTTCAGTGGATGTTGTTGATATAACAGGTGAAACACATTCAGCATCGAATTACATTTCTGTGGGCGAAACTGCTTTGCAATTGGGAATCAATACGAGTGCAGAAATTGAAGTACAAGCTGTAAATAAATTTGAAATCAGTGCAAACAATTTGAATGGAGAGCCAGTAAATGCAGCTGGAACGATTAAAGTTCATCGTTTGGAGGACAAAAAACAACTTTATCATGCAAGCGCTTGGGAGCGACCAGATGTGGAAGGAATTAGCGAAGAGGAATTCAGAAAACTATTTCCATACGATGCCTTTAAGAAAGAGGAATTGACGAAAAAAGGTGCAATTGAAACAACCGTTTTAGATCGTTCTTGGAATACAAAAACAGCGAAAACAATTGATTTTGTTGGAATGAATTCTTGGCTACCAGGAGAATACATGATAGAAATTGCAGCAAAAGATTCTTTTGGAGTTGATGTAAAAGAGATTCGTTATTTCTCACTTTTCGATAAATCGAGTAAAAAAGTATCCAAGCGTGAAATCTTCGACGTAAAGATTGTAAAACAACATTGCGAACCAGGTGAAACAGCTGAATTCATGGTTTCTTCAGCAGATTCAAACATGACAATTCTGTATGAAGTAGCACAAGATGGTAAAATCATCAAGCGTGAATTTCTTCATCTTTCGAATGCTCAACAATTGATTTCCATTCCAATTCTCGAAAGTCATCGAGGAAACTTAGATGTCTATTTCACCAGTTTCAAACATGGACGTTCGTACACCGATCGCTCAACGATTTACGTTCCTTTCACTAACAAGGAATTGTCATTTGAATTTGAAACCTTCCGCGACAAGCTATTACCGGGACAAAAAGAAGAATGGAAAATCAAAATCAAAGGTCCAAAAGGTGAAAAAGTTGCCGCCGAGCTCTTAGCCGCAATGTACGATGGTTCGTTGGATGAATTTGCTCAAAACTATTACTATTTGAATGTGTTCAATGCGAATTATTCGAATCGTTATTGGGCGACTTATTCGTTTGGAACAGCTCAATCGATGGAATTTGCCAATCACTTCAATTTAACTTCTAACCGCACGGATTATCGAAATTACGACGAATTAAACTGGTGGAATTACTCTCCGGGCAACTACTATTATTACGGTGGAGTTAGTGCTGGTGCCACGTATTCGTTTACCAACGGTTCAACTTTACAGTACGCACCTATTCGAATGGAAGATGGATTTGCAGTAGCTGAGAATAAAGTTACATTGGGTTCTTCAACAAAAGTTATCAATGGATTCTATTCTGATTCTTCTAAGTTGCTTAAAGATGAAGAAAAAGAATACGATAAAAATGATGGTACAATTAAACCAACTGAGGAACAAGCACAAAGTGGTGAAAAAGGAAATTTAAACGCAATAAAAGCGAGAACAAACTTGAATGAAACAGCTTTCTTCTTGCCGCAATTATCAACGAACGAAAAAGGAGAAGTTTTTGTAAAATTCACCTTGCCTGAATCATTAACAACTTGGAAATTCATCGGATTAGCGCATACAAAAGATTTAAAAACGGGTTCATTTGAAAAAGAAGTTGTATCTCAAAAAGAATTGATGATTTCACCAAATGCTCCACGTTTCTTGCGCGAAGGAGACAAAGTGAAGTTTACCGCAAAAGTTTCAAGTTTAGCCGGAAAAGATTTAAAAGGAACTGCCACCTTGCTCCTATTCGATGCTCAAACAAATCAGCCAATTGATGCGGATTTCAAGCTAGCAAATGCAGAACGCTCGTTTGAATTGAAATCTGGACAAAGCAATGTCTTGACGTGGGAATTAAGTGTTCCAGTTGGAATTAGTGCGATTAATTATCGTGTTGTTGCAAAAGCGGATAGTCACACAGATGCTGAAGAAAACACATTGCCCATCTTATCAAATCGCATGTTGGTAACAGAATCATTGCCGCTTCCCTCAAAAGGAATTGGAACGAAAACATTTACTTTTAAAAAACTGACTGAAAGTGGAACTTCTTCGACGCTGGATCATCATGCCTTGACCTTGGAATATACGTCAAATCCTGCATGGTACGCGATTCAAGCAATACCATACATGATGGAATATCCGTATGAATGTGCAGAACAAACGTTTACGCGCCTTTATTCCAATGCTTTGGCAACGACCATTATGAATTCGAGTCCAAAAATCAAACAAGTGATTGACAGCTGGAAGAATTCTACGCCAGATGCTTTCCTTTCGAACTTAGAGAAAAACCAAGAATTAAAAGCGTTGTTACTGAAAGAAACTCCTTGGTTATTGGAAGCTAAGGATGAAAGTACGCGCAAGAAACAAATTGCCTTGTTGTTTGACTTAGCGAAAATGGACAAAGAATTGGACCGCGCTATTGCTAAACTGGAAAAAATGCAGGTTTCAAATGGAGCTTGGCCTTGGTTCCCAGGAATGCCTGAAAATCGTTACATCACACAACACATCATCACAGGAATGGGACATTTGGATCATTTGAACGTGAAAGATGTGCGTGAAAATGAAAAAGTGTGGGAAATGGTTATTAAAGGTGTAAATTATTTGGATCGTGAAATTCTGGATGATTACACGTACATCGTTGAGCACGACAGTAATTTCACGAAACACAAACACATCAACGAAGACCACATTCAGTATTTGTATGCGCGCAGTTTCTTCAAAGATTTACCGATTGATGCTGCAACGAAAAAAGCCTTCGATTACTTCCAACAACAAGCGACGAAGTATTGGACAGATTTCTCGATTTATTCAGAAGGAATGATTGCCTTGGAGACGAAACGTTTTTCAAATGAACCTGTTGCCAACGACATCATGAAGTCGATAAAAGAACGTGCAATCACCAACGAAGAAATGGGCATGTATTGGAAAGACAATGTCGCTGGTTACTACTGGTATCAAGCGCCAATCGAAACACAAGCATTGTTGATTGAAGCATTTGATGAAGTAACGAATGATCAAGTTGCGGTTGAAGAAATGAAAGTTTGGTTGTTAAAACAAAAGCAAACGACCGATTGGAAAACGACCAAAGCAACTGCTGAAGCGTGTTATGCATTATTATTGAGAGGAACGGAAATTTTGACGAATACTGAACAAGTTCAAATCAAAGTGAATGGAAAAGCGATCGATCCAAAAGCAATGGGTTCAAGCGTTGAAGCAGGAACTGGCTATTTCAAAACTTCTTGGCCATCGGAACAGATCAAACCAGAAATGGGAAATATTGAAATCACGCGTACAACCGAAGGAGTCAGTTGGGGAGCGATGTATTGGCAGTATTTCGAGGACATTGATAAAATTACATCAGCGGAAACACCCTTGAAATTGCAAAAACAAGTATTCAAAGTTGAGAATTCAACTGCAGGACAAACAATGGCGTTAATTACCGATCAAACACAACTGAAAGCAGGTGACAAAGTGCGCGTTCGCATCGAATTACGCAGCGACCGCAACATGGAATACGTGCATATGAAAGACATGCGTGCGGCAGGTTTGGAACCAGTGAATGTATTTACCCAGTACAAATGGCAAGATGGATTGGGTTATTACGAAAGTACGGTCGATGCCGCAACGAATTTCTTCTTCGATTACTTACCAAAAGGAACGTACGTTTTCGAATACGATTTAGTGGTGAACTTAGCGGGCGATTTCTCGAATGGAATTACGACGATTCAATGTATGTACGCGCCTGAGTTTACGAGTCATTCGGAGGGAATTAGGTTGAGGATTGATGAGTGATGAGTGATGAGTGATGAGTGATGAGTGATGAACGATGAGTGATGAATGTTGAACATTTGTACCATTTGAACTCTTTAACATTTTGAACGTTGAGTGATGATTGAGGATTGATGATTGTTGGGCGTTAAAACTAATATAAATTGATAAACTCAATGTCTCCTATAAACGAGTAAAATCCGGAGTTTTAAGTAAGATTGTTAACTTGCAAAGTTGCTAATTTGTAATGTTGTAAAGTTGTTATGTTGCAAAATAACAATGTTGCTAAGGATTCGTAATGTTGCGAAGTTGCTAATTAGTTAATTTCCTCGATGAAAATGAATCAAACGCCTTCTCTATACCACTAAAATCAATAGTTGTATATGAATTCACTTACTCATTTATTCGTTTATCAATTCATTCATTCCTCCATTCCATCATTTCTATTTTAATCCTTAAATTGTTCTATTATAAAATTGCTATATTAAATAATTGTTCCATTAATTAATTGCTCACTAATTAATTGCTACATTAAACAATTGTTCCATTAAATAATTCATAAATGCACGCAGACATCCAAACATACAATTCAACACAAAGCCCCGTGGACGAAGTCATTTGTTCCCGCTTGGCAACGATCATCGATAAAGGTTTACCGCAAGTAGAATCAAAGATTTGGCACGGACATCCAGTTTGGTTCTCGGAAGGAAATCCGATTGTGGGTTACAGTAAACAGAAACCGGGAATTCGATTGATGTTTTGGAGTGGAGCAGATTTCGACGAAGCGGAATTGAACGTGCGCGGAGCAAAATTCAAAGATGCATCGAAGTTTTATAATTCGGAAACAGAACTAAACGAAGAAGAAATCGCGCGTTGGTTAGTAAAATCGGAAGCCATTCAGTGGGATTACAAAAACATTGTGAAACGAAAAGGCGTCTTGGAGCGCTTGAAATAAGTCGAATGATGAATACAACAGACAAACACAACGAGCGCATCGCTACCATGACCTTTGCATCCGTCTATCCGCTTTACGTGACGAAAATCGAAAAGAAAGGTCGAACTGTGGACGAATTAAACCAAGTGATTGATTGGTTATGTGGATTTGATGCCACTGCGATTCAACAACTCATCGACGAAAAAGTGAACTTTCAACAATTCTTCGAACGAGCACAACTGAACCCAAATGCGCACCTCATCACTGGAATGATCTGCGGTTACCGCATCGAAGAAATTGAAAACACTTTAACGCGACAAGTGCGCTATCTCGATAAACTCGTGGACGAACTCGCGAAAGGGCGTAAAATGGAGAAAGTGTTGAGAAGCTAGGGTTCAAAGGATTTTTTTCAACGCCGAGGAGCTGAGAAAATGAGCACGCTGAGTAGCATTTCGCTTTTCTGTGAATCATTTAGTAATCCTTGTGCACCTTGTGGTAAAACACTTACCGTCTTTGCATGTACATTTAACATTTCTTAGCAAACAATCCACACAATCCCAACAATAAACACACCTTCTTCAAGTTAAAGCTCTGCTACAAGTATTGTACTTCATAAGCAACTTAATTCATTAAAAACTGAAGAATGATTCAACAATTGAAAAACCAAGGACGTTTACACATTTCCATCCTATTAATCGTAATGTCACTTTTCTGTTTTGGAATTTCCATTACACGTTATTTCCTTACCGATACAAACGTGTTTCTATTTCTAAACTGGAACCTATTCTTGGCCTTCATCCCATGGTTATTAAGCACCTTTCTGATTTTAAAAGGCGTGAATAGAAAATTATCATTGTTCGTTTTAATTGTGACTTGGCTATTGTTCTTTCCGAATTCACCGTACATCTTAACAGATCTTTTTCACCTAAGAATGAACAGCTCCGCTCCTATTTGGTTCGATCTAGTGGTCATTCTGTCGTTCGCTTGGACAGGATTAATGTTCGGTTTTGTGAGTCTTATGGACATCAGCACATTATTAAAAAAGTACTTCAGTAATCGAACAATTTCTATCATCATTGTCTTCTTTCTTTTTATTTCAAGTTTCGGTATTTACTTAGGTCGATACTTGCGCTGGAACAGCTGGGATATTTTGCGTAATCCTTTTGGTTTGTTCAATGACATCGCTGATCGTTTTGTGAATCCATTTTCACATCCACGAACTTGGGGAATGACACTTTTAATGGGTGTGCTGTTAAACATGATCTTTTTCTCCATCAAACTTCTCACTACCAAAAAACAATCCTCCTAATTTTAACGGAAGAATAAAAGAATAATGTCCTTTCATAAACCTCTGCGCCTCAGTGGTGAAATTATATAACCACAGAGGCACAGAGTATTTATCCTTTTGAATAGATTGTTCGTTCTTAATTGTTTTTATGATTTAATAAAACAAATTTCATAAATTAGTATTCGCAATCAATTTAGAACCTTAATGAAACAATTAACCTGTATCTGTTTTTTTCTGATTTTCTTAAATAGTAACGGACAAACAACTGTCATTCCAGATGTGAATTTCGAACAGGCATTAATTGATCTTGGTTTAGACTCTGGGCTACCGAATGGTTACGTTTCGACGAGTGCTATAGATACTGTCACGAGGTTATTCGTCCCGCATAAAAACATAAATGATTTAACAGGAATTCAAGCGTTTACTTCTCTAATTAAGTTAGAATGTTATAATAATCCTTTGGGAGAAATTGATTTGTCGAACAATGGTAATTTAGAATTTGTTAATTGCACATCTAATAATCTTTCCAATCTAAATCTTAACCAACTTCAAAATTTGACAACATTATATTGCGGAAATAATGAACTTTCAAATCTAGATGTATCCCAAAATTTGAATTTAACTGCACTATACTGCCATGGTAATATTCTAAGCAGCATCGATGTCTCGAACAACGTAAATTTATTTTTATTGTGGTGTTATGGAAATCAATTAATGTATTTAGATTTAAGTCATAATCCGAATTTAGCCGATCTAAACTGCTCGAATAATCAATTGGTATGTATCAATATTAACAACGGAAATAATCAACTTTTGTACAATGATCCAGAATTATTCATAACTGTAGTTTCTGCATTTAACAATCCCAATTTAACTTGTGTTCAAGTGGATGACCCTGCTGCATTCTCTACTTATGTTAATTATGTAGATGCTTCAATTCTTAGCACAGGCTGTGGCGCCATGTGTACAGCTTCTTTAAATGAAGAAATCCAACAGAAAAAAGTTTTAATTGGTGTTTACAATTTACTTGGACAAAAAACTGAAGAGTTGTCAAATGAATTGTTAATTTACAAATACAGTGATGGAACAACCGAAAAAATCTTTAAATTGAAATAAATCTTCACTTTCAATTCGCGCAACTATTGAAGAACTTCGTGTCTTCTACCATGCATTACAATTTGTGAACCTTGCTCACCTTATAGCAACCTACTCTGCGCCTCAGTGGTGAAATTATATAACCACAGAGGCACAGAGTATTTATCCAGTTGAATAGTCGCATGAAAACTTCTCCGTTTAAACCGTCCTAGATTCATTCGTAAAGTCCCTAGGTTGATTTATAACTCGTCAAGAACGAAAGTGAAACAGTAAAGTACCATTTGTAACATGTCAAGTATGAAAGTACAAGGGCAAAGTATCAATTGTCACTTGCCAAGTACGTGTGTGAAAGTGTCAAGGTATCAGTTGGAAAATGCAAAGTATGAAAGTGAAACGGCAAAGTATCAATGGTAACATGCCAAGTACGTGTGTGAACGTGTCAAGGTATCAATTGAAAAGTGCCAAGGACGTATAATGCAATTGTTGCGTGCAAAGCAAAAAATGTATTGGGTGTAGTGAGTGGTTCCCGCAGATAGCGCTGATTTACGCTGAGCTAAAGTTAGTATGTACTTTCTCTGCGTCCTCTGCGCCTCTGCGGTAAAAAAAGAAAAAAGCGAAGCGCTATTTAAGCGCAGCGTCCCCTCCGCGCGCTCTCAGTCCTCTTTTGCCCGCCCCGAATAGTCGGGACCTGCGGCGTTGAAAAGTTCCTATCCCAAAAGTTACATCCGAAAACCACTTATAACTAAACCTTAACTTTTGCCTTAAAAGATGTTAAAAGTTCCTGGAAATCAAAAAGTTTGGCACATACTTCGATAATTGTTTCCCAAGCGACTCGGTAACGTTGCCGGGTATAAAAACAACACAATGAAAAAAAGTACAAAAAACAATGTTCGCATGTACGACGCTGTACGAGCAACATTCGAAGCGCATCAGGCTGCTTGGTCCGAAAACCCAGCACTTGCTGCAGGAGTTGAAAAGTTCAACACGGTCTTTGAGGAATTGAAAAATCTTTCATTGCAGCACGAAAATCACACTGTTGGTATAAAAGATCAACGTGTTGCCTACATGAACGATTTGATTCAAAAAGGCATGGTACTGCGAGATGGCTTGGCAGTCTTTGCTTTCGAAACAGGCAAGTATTCCGTGTACCAACAATTAAATTTCACAGGTGCTAAATTGCGTGCTGGTTCACAATTGGAATTGCGCATTCGCTTGACAACCATCTATGATTTGGTGACAGAGTTTGAAGGCCAGCTTTCTGATTACGGAATAACGACGCAAAAGATCATGGCTTTTTTAGATGCCTTTGCAGATTTTGAGAACCAACTTGTCGCTGTACGAATAGGAACAATTGAGCGCAAGTTCATCACTGCAAAGATTTCAAGTCTGCAAGTAGATTTGCGCAACTTGTTGACGAAGAAACTAGATGTTCTTGCACGATTAATCTCTGTTGAACACCCTGAATTCTTCGCCGACTACAAAAGTGCACGCATCGTGATCGAAAAGAAAAACGCTGCAAAACAGCCACCTGAAAGCGACATCGACATTGGCGCCGCTTCCTAAAAGCAAGATCCCTTCCGTTTGTTCGGAGGGGATTTTTTTTGTTTAGCGTGTAATTAATTACGAATCATAAATAATAAATCACGAATAAATTTTACTTTAGTAAAAAAGTCCTACCGAATGAGACCTATCCAACAACCGTATGTCGAAAAAGGATTAAAAAGTGGGACCTATATATAAGTTATGAGCAATACCAGACAAGAATACGTAATTTAAACATTGTTTAAAAAGAACATATTAAAGAAATTTTCACCTATTAATTAATACAGAAAAATGCTTAAATCGATCTCTATTGGATTAAAATTATTTGGAATATATTTATTCTACATGACGGGTGATACTATTTTGGATATAATTAATACCCTAATTGAAAAAAAAATATTCGATGATACTTATGTTGGATATTGGCTTTTAACAACAACAATTTCTAAGATTATTTTATATGCAACTTTTGGTTGGATATTGATTTTTCGTAATGAATTTATACTATCTAAATTTTTTAATCATAAAGCATTTCAGGAAGAAAATTCGTCATCAATTCGTGATCTTTCCCATCGAGAACTACTATTTTTATTATTCAAGTTGGTGGGATTTATTTTTATTACACAAGAAGTGGTATTAATATTTTCATCGGGGTTTACTTATTTAGGTTTTTTCCAGATAGAGGGAGATTTTAAGTGGATACTACTCCGAGACACTTTAATTCAAATGAGTTACAAGTTATTAATCCTTATTCTTGGATTAATAATGTTCTTTTTTACTGAAAAGTTAGTCAAATGGATAAATGAATAAAATGCTCATAACACTTGTTTGGCTACATGCCTTCGATCTCGCTTCTAAAAAACGATTTTAATGAAAGAAAATAATCTAACTTCGAGCTTGAGTTTACTTTAAAAAGTCGGCACGCCGCCAAGCAAGAAACCGTTATAAGCAATGACAATGAGACTCAAAATTTATATTGGATTAATGATCTTAATTACTTCATGTAATAATAAATCTGCTATTCAAGAAAATGCACCCGCATCAAATCATAAAGTTGTTGCAGACTCTTCGCATTCAGTATTTGATAGAAATTCGATGACTTTCAAAAATGTCTATTATTCTTTAGAAACATTTGACTATAAAAAAGAGAATCAAGAATTTATATGTAAAACTAGCTCAGAAAGTATTCGTAGAACTAAAGGTTTGCGTCCATACAATGAAAAACGAGAGTTCTATGATTTTAACATGAACAAAATATTTGAGATAAATGCTGAACAAAGGACAATTGAATTAAAAAGCAAATATTACATAACAAATGGGTTAAGCCAAGAATTACCTAGATATTTTGAATTGAACAATTATAGAGATGGAAAGCCTTTCGTTAAGTGCACAGGAGTTCTATGGACAGTTGAAATTCCCAATTCGGAAACAAAAGCATTTTTTGGGTCGAGAAGGAATACAAATCTAAGAGACACCTTAGTAATAGGGGAAATCTATTTCAGTTTAAACCAAACAAAAAATGTAAAACTCATTGTAAAAGCATCAAACAAAGAATTGCTAGAAAAGATTTATCCAAATGTTCCTTTTCGAATAGAATCAAACAACTCAAAAGATGAGATTTTTCAAAACACTACATTAACCCTATGGTCAAAAAATGAACAAATTGGAGAACAATATATAACGGATATTAATTTAGTTATTAAGGTTGGGTATGATTTATCTGATAGTAATTGGGACAATAACCAAATGAAGGAGTTTAAAATCCCAATCGTTAAAGGCAAATTACAAGCAAATAAAATTTCGGAAGACACTTACGAATTTATTATAAAGGAATAATGCGTATAACACACGCCTAGCACAAGAGCCTAAATCTTGGTTACGTGAAACGAATAATTGAAAACAAAATGATCTTGGATCGCAAATAAAATTAACTTTAAAAATCGTCTCCTGCCCCAGGCGTGGAATCGTTAGATGCAATTGAATACAAACTCATAATGAAAATTACATTTGAAAATTCACTATATATAAAGAAGATTAACTTTTCTAACAACACACTAATCTTAAACATAGTTTACAAAAGTGATGATGAAGTTGTTCCTTTGAAATTTTATGAATGGAAAGGGAATAAAATAATCTTTCAAACGCCTGATGATGAGTATAAAACAATAGAAATATCGGAAGCGGAATTAACATTCGAAAATATTAATGAAATATGGTGGGATGACTGGTGGGATGAAGTTGCAGACGTCGCTTTATGGTCAATTAAACTTGATAATATCCATTGGCGTCATGATGTTTTAGGGAATTTACAATATAATGCGCCAAAACATGATGTTGATTGGGATGATTTAAATGACCTAAATATTTCTGAATGGTATACGGCACTTTGGGACTCAAAGATTGAATTAGATTCAGAAGATCTGTCAAATTGCAATTATCATTTTACTTTGGATATACCTCATGATTTGATTAAAAAAAAGAATTGGTCAATGCAATATAAACCAGTACATATCAAAGGAAGGGAATTAAAGATTGACATTAAAGAATATTCTTCTAACACACGTCTAGAGCAAGAGCCGAAATCGTAGCAACGTGAAAAGAATAATTGAAAACAAAACGATCTTGGATCTCAACTAAAAACTAACTTTAAAAATCGTCTCCTGCCCCAGGTGTGGAACCGTTAGCTACAATTTGAAAAAATGAATTTTAAGGAAATAACATATAAGAGTCAAGAATGGACAAATGCTGTAAGACTAAGAGAAAAAATTCTCAGAGAGCCACTTGGAAGTAGATTTACTGACAAGGAACTGGAAGAAGAGAAAGACCATATTCAAATAGCAGGATTTTTGGACAATGAACTAATTGCAACCGCTGTCCTTGTTCCAGAAGGAGAGAAAATGAAGATGCAGAGAGTCGCTGTTTTAGAAAATCTTAGAAGTAATAACATTGGCTCGAAGATGATGGCATTTTGTGAAGAATTAGCCGCTGACAGGAACTTTAAGATTATGTATTGTCATGCTCGGGATTCTGCAGTAAACTTCTATTCAAAAAATCACTATGAAAAAGAAGGCGACTATTTTGACGAAGACGGGATACCGCATTTGAAAATGAGAAAAAAACTGTAGCTAATAGCGTATATAACTTATGGCAGGGAAAGTGGTAGATTCAAGCAATGTGCTTTTAAGTAAAATGAGGAATTTAAATAATTCTATATTGATGCTCATTTCTTTATTATTTATTAGTCTTACGAATAATATTCTAAGTCAAAAAAATATTATCTACTTAGAAAAAATTGAAATCAAAGTAGAAGACTCAACTTTTGAACTGGAAAAAATAATGCTTATTAAAGGCCAAGATAGTTTGATTTATAAATTGAACAAAAATCCAAAGCCTATTAAAATTAACATGTCAGAAAGTTTAAAATTACAATTGATAAGTTCAGATGATACTCTTGAAATAGACAACATCAATGAAACATTCGAGGAAAACGAAAATTTTTCATTGAGAATAGAAATACCAAATAACTTTGATTATTGTTATTATCTAACATATTTTGATAATTATGGCGCTTATGAATTGGGATTTTGGAGTACAATGAAAAATAAAGCTGCAATGATTATTGACGATTCAAACAACTGTCTCATGGTGTTTATAAGTTCAAATTATCTTTAATCAAATGCTAAAAACAGCGCCTCAAGCGTCAGCCAAAGATTTTACTTCGAAACAACAATAAACTTGAACCAAAATAATTCTATCTTCGGTATATTAATAGTTTGAAAAACCTGCCCGAACGCCGAGCATCAAAACGCTACCAGAATTTACACAATCTTTACATGAAAAGCCAAAACAAAATAGTTTCATTATTGTCATTTACATTCATGCTTTGTTGGTTTTCATTTGGTCAAAAAAATGACACAATTAGATATTCAGCTTTGTTTATTGACTGTTGTTCAAATGATATTGGGAACTTCTATCAAAAAACCGATTGGTATGTAATTGATGAAAAAGGAGAAAGATACAATCCAAAAAACGACACTGTTTCTCTTCCCGTAAATGGTAACTATTCGATAATTTCATTTGCTTATCAATCTGAGCCAATAAAATTGAATTTAACGAGTGATATCCATGTTGATACTTTTAAAACATCATGTTTAAATTCCTATTTACCAGAGCTTTTTTATTCTAAAAATTCGACGTTTGTTTCATGCAGCAACTTTACAGATTCTATCTACACAGAGTACCATACAAATGGCAATCTTCGTTGGAAAGGTAATTTTTCAAATGGAATGGTTGTAAATTGTCTAGAAAACTATTATTTCACTGGTGAATTAAAATCAAAACTTTTGATCGATGAAAATTCAGTTTTATATTATGAGTTTTATTCAACAGGACAATTAAAAACTGAAATCAATACAAAAAAGAAATACAGAAAATACTACTATCCCAATGGGGAAGTGAGTATGAAAATGACCAATTTTGGGAAACTTAAATTCTTTACCTACTTTGAGAATGGAAACATAAAAGTTAAGCAGTCAAATCGGAAAGAAATAATTTATTCTGAACAAGGAACTGTCTCTCAAGAACTATCTCGAAAATCACTGTTTATTAACGATCGAATGAAGTCAGCCGATTCATCAATATCATACACTAACACATGGATTAAATATGACTCTATAGGGAACAAGGTTAAAGAATTGGAGTTTATTTCTAAAAATCATTATTCAATAGTTACTGGGACAATTTATAAAATTCGAAAAAATGAATACAAATACATCGAATATTACAAAAATGGAGAAAAAGCAATAGCTATTTATTTAGATTTTTATACCGACGAAAAGGGGGAATACATCATGTCATATTATTTGTCAGAATATGAAAACGGCAAGTTCAAAACATTTAAAGAACTACCTGTTGATGAGTATGAATTGTTAATTCAAGAATATGAAAAATAAAGACACTGGCTACAACACCTAAGCGTCAGCAAAGATTTACTTCGAAACAAAGAAACATTTAAACCAAAATAATTCTATCTTCAGTACAATGATAAATAAGGTAAAAAAATACAGTTGGCACATTGTTTTTTCGTTGATTGTTTTGGCAATTACTACCTACTTAATCTTTGATACCAATAGTGATAGAAAATACCTTGACAATCTGAATGAATATGAATTGGCGTACAAGGAAATCAAAAAAGAATACAGAAAATTAAAAGCATTTGATGAACCCGATTATAGATCCTCTGAAGGATTGATTGTTAATTTCAGACTAAATGAAGGTAATTTGAAAGGACAAAACTCTCCAGTACTGAAGAACTTATTCAAAAAAGGATTGATTGAAGATGTCATTCTTACAAAAAACAATGGTGTTCTTTTTAAATTGAAATTTTGCGAGCAGGAAAATTGTGAGGACCAAAACACTGGTTTTTCAGGACCTTACACACATTATTTGACGAAAGACAAAATTGAATTCATCAATGAAAATTGGGTAGGTGTAAAAGAAGAAAAAACAATAGATAATTGGAAATATTATATAATTTGGACCCAAAAAGGATAATGCCTTAAACAAG
The DNA here is from genome assembly GCA_039804825.1 of Bacteroidota bacterium. Taxonomy (GTDB): domain Bacteria; phylum Bacteroidota; class Bacteroidia; order Flavobacteriales_D; family Crocinitomicaceae; genus M0103. Next base: position 7,621 of record JBDLVK010000133.1, on the reverse strand, counting down.
TGTATTACCTAGAAAATAGCGACTATTGTTTAATCGCAACACCATGGATGATTTTACTAGACTAGATACTAATTATTTTACTTTTGCTATTTATAATCAACTTCCAACTATGAGGCAATTAATAGTCCTATTCATGAGCTTAATCATTTTTACAAGTTGTTCAAATGATAAGAAAACACCAAGCGAAGTTGGTTCGATTCAAGTTGACAGTTTGAAACAAAAATTCATTCCAACAATGAATGGAGTTTGGGTTCTGACAGATTACATTGAAGCAATTGAACAATCTAAATCGCCTTTAAACGCTTCAGTCAAATTACAGGGTGTTGTTACAATGATCATTGACGCCGATATGAAGTCGGACAGTATTACCGTTGGAGCAAGTTGGAACAATCACGAAGGATATAACTTCACAATTTATTTATTGCCAGGACAAGTTCCGAACTGTTTAAAAACGAACCTTTCAGATTATGATGATCAGTCAAGCTATTACGAATTGGGCTTTGAAAAATCTGGCAAGAAAACCGCTTTAGTTCTCTATCATTACAGCAAGATGAACAAACTCATTGACAAGAAAAAGTTCACGAAGGTAGCGGACAAACAACTAAACAACGACGCATCGCTGGGTCTGCAACACATTGTTAACGAGAAGTTGTTTTCAGGCAATTATTTATTAATTGACAGCATGAATTTCAAGAAAAAAGTAACGTTCAAAAGTGATGGTTCGCTTACTGGTTTTCCAAACGTCAAGACATATGTTGTTAATACCGACTTTATGGGTGGACCTGAGTCACAACTTGACGGAATAGCATTGAATATCGATGAGAAAAATTCAAAATGGTTTGCGTTCAAAATAAATGGAGACACAACATCTTTATTCAGTACAATTGGCAATGAAGAAGCTGGAGAGCCATTACAACTTGACAAAATTCAGTACAAACTCGTGCGACAATGAGTCGAAATAGGTATGGAACAAACAAATGATTTAACTTAGAAGACACAACTAACGTGTATTTGACTGCTGTATAAGTTTTGAAATACCATTTACACCAAACTAAAACAGAATAACCCATGAAGAACTTCAGCACTGTCTATTTATCGTTTCTACTTGCTCTTATTATAAGCGCATGTGGCGAATCAACGATTTCAACGAATGAACCGCAAAAATGGCTAAAAGAAAAACAATTGGACGCCGCGCTTGCAGATTCGACATCTCTTAATTGTATTGATAACAAACTGATCATTATAAAAACCAAAGAAACAGCGATTTCCGTTGTTGAGCCAATTCTTTTTGATCTGTATGGAAAAGAGAAAATCGTAAATCAACAACCCTATAAAGTCTGTAATATCAGAAATTACTGGATAATTGAAGGATCACTCCCGAAAGGTTTCAAGGGTGGAACATTTTTTATTATTATTGATTCAAGAAATGGAGAAATTATTCAATTAACACACGGGAAATAACGAGGATGCCTTTGCTAATTTCAAATCAATACATTCGCATAATAAGAATGATACAAACCTTAATCTTACTTTTTTTGATGTTTTCTTGTAAGAATCAACAAAAAACTGACATAACACAACAACCTGTAAAAATAAAGCATGAAGTGGAAAATAGAAAATGTGATAGCATCAATTCGAACAGATGCCTTCACAATGACTTGTCTTTTGAATTCGATTATGAAATTAATTCAGAACGTTTTGTTTACTCTAACGGTGAAAATGATTCTTGCATTGTATCTGTTTCCATTTTCGACAAAACTTCGCACAAAAAAATAGATTCATTAAGTCTTTCATCTATCTTTTATTTTGGTGATGTATTTGGGGATTGCAACAAAACTCGATCATACATTACAGGAAAAAATAAAAACTTAGAAGTTGCAGATAATTATTTTGGCGAATTTATAATTGTTGATATTAATTTTGATTCGAAAGAAGATGTTGTAGTAATAAACGATTCAGGTGGTAATGGAGGAACACTTTATAGTTTCTATATACAAGATGAACATAAAAAGTTCCATTTGGATAGGTTCTTAACTGATTCGGTGATCTACTTTCCTACAAAAATCAATGAACAGAATCACACAATCGTTACATTAGTGCATGCAGGTGCTAATGGGCTCGGGGAACATGTTTATGCATACAATGCTCATACGAAATCATGGAAAGAAAAAAGTCACAAATACATCGATTGCTCAAAAAATTAAGCATTAATCTAAAAGGTGAATTAAATCGATAAAAAAAGTGTGGAAATACTTTAATAAAACCATCTTCATCAAAAAATCATGACATCATTTCGACTAGTTTTGTTCTTTTTCCTTTTTTATTGCACCAATGCAGCATGTCAGAATTCAATAGCCGGGTGTTATTCGTCCAATTTTGCAATTATTGGATGGTTTGTTACAAGCATCAAGTTGAATGAAGATAAGAGCTTCGAGTACTTATTTGCCGGCGACCTTTTCTATGATAAGACAACAGGAACGTATGTGGTAAACAAGAAACGCATCATTCTAACGTTCAAACAAAACACAGATTCTTTGCATTTAACATTTACCGACTCAACAGGCACAAAGTTTACATCGCATTTTCCAAAACCTGAAAACATTTCGGCAAATCAAAGGCCTTCAAGTCTTAAGATAAAAAGAAATAAGCTTATCATTTATGATGATCAAGGCAAACGGATTAGACGAAAACAAAATGCAAGAGAACGTTGGAAAAACTATTTTCTTGTGAAACACCAATGTGAATGAATCTTTCTTCATTGTTTTAATTAACTTTCTGTAAATTTCATCATGTCAATCAAACAAGTCTTTCGCTCAATCAAATTTAAAGGTGTTGTGCAACTAACTATTTGCTTATTGACTACGCAATTCATTTTCGCACAACTAGATCGTCAACTACCTTTTACTCAACAATTGAAAGTGGAAGTGATTGATGTGGTAGATCGGAATGATTTAACCGGTGTTGAATTGGTACTTTTGCATGAAAAAGACACCTTGTATAACCAGTTAACAACCGCAACGAGTCAGAGAATTGAATTAAAAAATTCCGGAGTTTATGCAGCAAAGGTGATGAAAAAAGGATATGATACCTTAACTTGTGAATTAACCATCACTGCTGATTCTGCCGAATTCATCTTGGAATTTTTTATGCCAAAAACAACCTTAACCTGGAAAGAAAAACGAAAAGCACATTTCGCTTCTCGGCATCTTCCAGAAAGACCTTGCAAAAGTTGTGGTGGATTTAAACGCATTGTGGTTGGGTACAATGAAATGTGTGTAATGCGCTTTGTAGTTTATACGCAGAATAAGTTCAACAGCGGTTCATACGAATTCAGAAAATTAACGTATTATTAATCCACAAAAATTCCCCCATGATCAAAACATTCAAAGGAAGTTACCAATACGATTCAGAAAGAGCACAGCAAGTTATAGGGCATCCGCGCACCGATTTCACCATCGAAATGGAGATGTTCGAAGACAATACCTTTAAAGGAACTGTGCAAGACGATGAAAAATCGGGCGGAATGAATGGAATTGGAAGAGTAACAGGTAAACTACACACGAACAACATTTATTATGAAAAACAAATGCCCGAACATTGCGTCATCGATGTTAAGAGAAACTCGCGTTACAAAATCGACGGCAAGCATCCTGTCATTATTTATCAAGGAAAGGCAGTACGTGAAAATTTCTACTGCGGCACGTGGGCCTTCGAAAAGAAATGGGCACTCCTTTTCGGAATCATCCCCTTTCGCTATATTCCAGGCATAGGAACTTGGGAAATGGAACTAGTTGAGGTGAAGTGATCAGAACAAACCAGTTAAAGAATGCATGAAAAAAAATGTTAGCATATTCTTCTTTTTCGTCTTTTTGTTCTCATCAAAAGAGCTTGTTGCACAAACGACCACTCATGACACGCTTGTCTCAACTGTTTTTGACGACCCAGAAATACCCCCTGTTTTCAAAGATGGTGGTGAACGTGGAATGCGAACCTTCATCAAAGAAAATTTACGTTACCCAACAACCGGCGATTGTATTCAAGGAAAAGTGTACGTTGGGTTTACCGTAGACACATTGGGAAACGTAATCAATTGTGAAGTTTTAAGAGGCATAACGAAAGAATCTAATGAAGAAGCCGTAAAAGTGGTTCAACAAATGAAATTTATTCCGGGTAAATTAGATGGTCAACTAAAAGAAATGAAAATGGTCGTTCCAATCAGTTTTAAACTTGAAATTGATGATGAAGAGTGAATTAGATAAGTTAATTTTAAATAATTTTTAAATTCGACGGCAAACATGAAATTCACCTCTCCGTATAGAAATTTATCATTCAAAGCCAAAACATCTGAGGTAATGTTCATTGCATACATCGCAATTGGTGCTGTGCCTTTTTTAATATATGCTTTGGTCAATTATTATTTCATCAAAAACGGCCACATAAGTCGCCACAGACTAACAGCCTTCATTGAAGGAATTCGTGGGTTCGATGTACTAGGTATTATTATCACAACCTGTATATCCGCAGCATTGATTTTGCTCGTGCGAAGAATGATGAATAGAATGCAGAATAGAGTGAAATTAATCGTTGAAATTGATTTCCCTGAAGATCAAAAATTCATAACATTTACAACAAAAAATGCCAGCGACAAAGTATGCACATCGACTGTTAAGCTAGAGCAATTAAATTATTCAGAACTCAACAAGCAAATGGATGGAATTGGTCATGGAGAGTTTAATTGCATTCAATTGAATGACGGCGAACGTTTCGTTGGAAGAATATATCAAGAACATTATACATGGGATTCAACAAGTTTCGATGCAATTGAAGCAAAAATAAAGAGCCTTGCTAAAAAACGGCACGTAATTTCTCATTATGTAGAATTCGAAGAAGATAAAAAAAGAGTTTAGCATTAGCACATTTTGGGCTTTAAACTATTTGTATTTCCATTTAAGTGATACGATTTTTGAAAGAGGAAGAGAAATAACTTGCTCGAAGTAAACACCCACTTCCGAAAATAAAATTTAGAATTACAATCAGTTTCTTTCGATGAATTAAATAGCGCCTATCAATCAATGGAAATCAATTGATACCAAGAAATAAAAACACCTTCACAGAAATAGCTTGCTCGAAGTCGCCCAATTTACCTACAGAAAATAATACTTGTACAGATCGGGATTGTGACTTTGACTTTATTATTAGCATCAAAACGGAGTAAATTTTCCTTTTCTATTTCGTGCTTCTAGATTTTTTTAAATAATCGGAATGATGCTTGCATCCTCGAGAAGCTTTTTCACAGCGTTAGCACATGAAATTTGCGCAATTGCGGCTCCTGCCTCGACGTATGTCGTGCAGAAAAGAGCAAACGCATGAAGCAAAATTGCAGTGCGATGCGAAGCAAACGCCTTGGGAAAGCTTCAAAAGCGCCCTTTTGTTACTTTTTGGGCGCTAGCAAAAAGTAAAATAAAATCATTTGCTTTCCCTAATCTGCGTAAACCCAATCGAAAGCGTGCGTTCATAATTTCGTAACACTTTCACCTCTTTCGCATCAATTAAACACAAAGATACACCTTGCTTTCCTGCGCGAGCGGTACGTCCACTTCGATGCGTATAATATTCATCGGATTCTGGTAATTGGTAGTGAACAACATAGGTTAAGCCTTCTACGTCAATTCCACGAGCTGCCAAATCCGTTGCCACCAAGATCTGTAAACTTTCATTTTTAAATGCACGCATCACTTTATCGCGTTCTTTTTGCTGTAAATCACCATGAATTGCATCAGCAGCAATGTTCTTCGCAATTAATTGTTTCGCTAATTTCTGCGCTGTTGCTTTGGTTCGGCAAAAGATCACACCACGATTTTTATGCTCCGATTTCAAGAATTGTTGCAAAATGTAGAACTTGTCCTTCTCGTCGCAAATAATGTATTTGTGCGTGATTTTGTTATTCACCACATTCTTTGGATTCACAACAATGCGGTGCGCATCCGACGAAAGGTGTTTATTGATAATGTCTTTAATTCCAGCGGGAATTGTAGCTGAGAACAACCACTTGTTTTTAACGCTGTGCAAGAAAGACAAAATTTCATCCAATTCCTTTTTGAATCCCATGCTCAGCATTTCATCCGCTTCGTCTAACACGATGGTTTTAACCTTGCGCAAATCAACAGCTTTGCGTTGCACCAAATCAATCAAACGTCCTGGAGTAGCAACAACAATGTGCGTTGGTCGCTGAAGTCGTGAAATTTGAACATCGATGTTCTCTCCACCGTAAACCGACTCGACAAATACGCGCTCCGAAAACTTCGTGAATTTGAACAATTGTTTCGCTACTTGCTGACCCAATTCACGTGTTGGACATAAAATCAAGGCTTGAACACTGGCATCATTCGTATCCACTTGCTCGAGAATCGGTAAACCATACGCGGCCGTTTTTCCAGTTCCAGTTTGTGCTTGCGCTACAATGTCTGTTTCTTCCTCCAATAAAATCGGAAGTACTTTCAACTGTATATCTGTTGGCTGAAGAATATTCAACTCTTTCAATCCTTTGACTAAATCCAGTCGCACGCCTAACTCTTCGAAACTTTTCACCTTGATTTGATTTTATTGAGTACAAAATTAGTCATTTAAATTCGTGATTCATGATTCCTAATTCGTGATTAGCTGCAGTGCTGACTTCGGCGGCTATGATTCCCTGCCTGTCTCAGCCTCCAGCGCAGACCGGGTGATTCGTAATTCGATTGAAACGAAGACTATTATTTTGAAATCATTCAGTCTCGATCCAATAAATTTGTTTCTAGTTCACTTTTTTTTCGTGAGCGATGAACAAATAGATAATACCCAACAACACCTGGAAGGTAATAACAAACAAAAAATGGGAGAAAAAGGTGTTTGGTTAAGCTCATATAGGCAGACAAAATGAAAGAAATCACCAACAAGGAAATATGCAAAATTGGTAGAAATCTATTTCCATTTCGTGTTTCAAAAATCCACAAAATTATCATGACAACATAGGAGCAAATAATCGATAAAACCGTAGATACAAACAATACTATAAAATAAAAATCTTTGGAGTGAAAAGGTAAATCTTGTCCAAAACTGCCATCTAAAACGTCTTCTGATATCCAAAATAAAGTGTTGAGTAAAGACCCAACAAACGAAATAAATAAACCAGTGTAAAAATAAGGCTTCATGGTTTTTTAATTTTCAATCCTCAATTTCGCATCACAAATCATGAATTATGAATCACAAATCCGTTAGGCAAATTCAGAAAGCTCCAACCAACGATCGGTCACCGTATCCAATTTCGACACGACCTCCGATAAACGATTTCCAGCTAACATGATTTCTTCATTCGAGATCGATGGATCTGAAAGTTTCGCTGTCAATGTTTCCTTCTCTTCTTCTAAGGATTCCATGTCTTTTTCCAATTGCTTGAATTCCTCTTTTTCCTTGAATGACAATTTTTTCTTTTCGGCTGGTTTTTCAGACGAATCAGAAAGTTGTGTCACTTTTACTTTTTCAGCTGGAACGCCATCTTTCGCTTCTTGCTTTTCCTTTTTGTAATCTGCAGCGGTTTGTTTACGGTATTCAGTGTAATTTCCAATGATGTCCTTTATAGCCC
>JBDLVK010000132.1:0-43504 GCA_039804825.1 Bacteroidota bacterium | reverse complement strand
GTAATCTGCTGTTTGAAATCATCTCTTCTCGATTGCTCGAGTTGCAGCCCGCCATTGCCTGCCTGAGACTTCCTTGATGGTCATAAATGTTAAGCTTCAAGAGAATCTGCATGGGCTCCGATAAACGGATAAGGTCACTGCTCCAACGTTGTGGATGTACCTCTGTGACAAATATACGCAATTAAGCGTTTTGGAATCGCAACAAAATGACACGAAACTCTTCAAAAAAATACTAACTTCGTTACCTTATTGAAGATAAAGCATGGGAACGTTAAAAAAAATCCTTTTTAAATTATTGAGCCAAAGAGCTTACCTAAAAACATTACACAGAAGTTTTTACCTCTTGTATAATCTTGGCTTTCTAAAAAATGATGCGCGCTTCAAATACCATTACATGGTGAAACAATTAATCGAGCCCAACTTTTCTGTCTTGGACATCGGTGCAAACCTTGGCTACTTCTCGAAAAACTTTGCGAAACTTGCTAAGAATGGAAAATTAATCTCCATTGAACCTGTTCCTGTTTTCTTTGAAACACTTTCTTATTTCATGAAAAAGTTTCCGCACGTTACCTTGTACAATGTTGCTTTGGGAACTGAAAAAGGAACAATTACCATGGTCTTGCCCGAATCAAACGGAATGATTCGTACAGGTTTGCCACACATCGCTGAATCTGAAGAAGAGAAAAAATTACATGCCACACAAGATGTTGCAATTGTAAAAGGAAGTGAATTGTTGGCAGATTTAGATCGTTTGGATTACATCAAATGTGACATTGAAGGTTATGAATTGAATGTCTTTAAAGAAATCAAACCTGTGCTTGAAAAACATTTGCCATTCGTTCAAATTGAAATTGCTGAAAAAAATCTTCCTGAAATGATGGACTTGTTTTCTTCATTGGGTTATACACAATTTGGAATTAAAGATTTCAAGTTTATCCAAGAAACAGGAAAACAAGCTGAAGAAGGTGATTTCTTCTTTGTTCCAGCAACAAAACTAGAGAATTTCAAACAGAAATTTACTCTGTAAATGATGGATCACGGGTTCGTAGTTTTTCGCAGATATTCAACAAAAGAAGAGGCTGAATTGGTTCAGCAATTATTTCTTGAACATTCTATCACTTCGAAAATTGCCATTAATACAACCGATTTAGAAGGAACAATGGCAGGTGCTTCGATTAGCCCGAAATTTGAACTAAGCTTGAATCAAGATGATTTTGAACGTGCCGGTGAATTGTTAATCGAAGCAAACGAAACGTCACTAGAAGAATTGGAAGACGATTATTATTTGTTCCAATTCACCGATGAAGAGTTGAAAAACGTGTTGATTCACTCCTATGAATGGAGCGAACATGACATTGCAATCAGTCGAAAAATATTAGAAAGTCGTAACGTTTCGATTGATGAAAAAGAACTAAAAGCACAAAAAACGGAACGCCTTGAAGAATTGTCGCAACCGGAATCTGGTCAAAAAGGTTGGATTACCTTTGGTTACATCATGGCATTTGGTGGCGGTTTTTTAGGATTGTTGATCGGTTACTTTTTGTGGAAAACAAAAAAGAATCTACCGAATGGAACACAAGTTTATTCGTATGATGAAACGGTTCGTAAACATGGCTTACGCATCTTTTTAATTTCACTGATTTTATTCCCGATATTCTTTATCATTAAGTTTTATGCGAATCTTAGTAAGTACATTCACTAAATGCTGGAATTAAAACCAAACTGCGAAAAATGCAATAAGGCTTTACCTCATTCAAGTGATGAAGCTTTCATTTGTTCGTATGAATGTACTTTTTGTGAAGAATGTTCCACTGAAACGTTCAATTTCATTTGTCCCAATTGCCAAGGAAACTTAGAAAAACGTCCAAAAAGAAATTCGAAAGAAGTTTAATTTTGTTCTTTCAACTCTTCTACTTCCCTTTTCAACGCTTCAATTTCACGGTCTTTTGCTCTGAACTTACGATAGCTAAACACAAACGATAAAGCATAACCAACAATTACAGAGAAAATAATTAATAAGGTTAAAGGCATCTTCGCTTTTGTTACCAATAAATGAACTTCTTGTTCTGTCCAATTTAAAGTTGCGAAAACCACTCCAATGATTCCCAACAGAATGCTTAATACAAATTTGATTTTGTTTATTGTTGATAAACTGTGCCAATACTCTACCATTTCTTGCTTTATTTGAATCGAATATACACAATGAATTAGACATAGAAAATGTTTCATGAATTAATTTAATAGCTTCGAAACATTTCACCTTTAATGCTTTTTGAATTTCAATGCATACAACTTTTATAAACTAGAAAATATGCTATCTTTGCACGGAAAAAAAATAAGTTAGCATGGCAACTACAGCAGATATTAAAAATGGTTTATGTATCAAATTCAATGATAAATTATACCAAATCATCGAATTCCAGCACGTAAAACCAGGAAAAGGTCCAGCGTTCGTACGTACTAAAATGCGTCAAATTGAAACAGGAAAAGTATTAGATAACACATTTTCTGCAGGACACAAAATTGATCCGGTTCGTATTGAAAATCGCGAATACCAATATTTATATCAAGAAGGAAGTGAATATGTTTTCATGAACAACGAAACATACGAACAAGTGAACATTCCAAGTAAAATGATTGAAAAACCATTGTTTTTGGAAGAAGGAATGATTTGTAACATTTTATTCCACGCTGAAGAAGAAACACCTTTAGTAGTTGAGTTGCCAATGTACATCATTTCTGAAGTTACTTACACAGAGCCAGGTGTAAAAGGAGATACAGCTACAAACTCAATGAAAGCTGCAACAATCGCAACTGGAGCTGAAGTAAAAGTTCCTTTGTTTATTGACAACGGTGAAATCATTAAAATTGATACACGCACTGGTGTTTACGTTGAGCGCGTTAAAAACAAATAATCATTCCACGGAATAAAAAGATAGAGGGATTCAATTGAGTCCCTTTTTTTTTGAATCGATGCAGCACATTCAACTAAAATCAACAACAATATCGTTCCAAAACATTCGTGTTGAACAAAACAGAAATGAACAAGTTATTCTTGTTTTTCTTCATGAAGCACTTGGATCAATAGGTCAATGGAAATCCTTCCCAGAAGTCTTGTGTAAAAAATTGCAATTGGATGGTTTTGTCTATGAACGTCAGGGACATGGCAACTCCTCCCCTTTTTCAAGCGTGCGAACAGCGGAATATTTGCACAATTATGCGTGGAATGAATTAAACGAATTGATCTCTACTGCTTTTCCATTGGATAAAAAAATCATACTCGTTGGACACTCTGATGGTGGAACAATTGCCTTGTTGTATGCTGCCAAATTTCCAAAGTATGTGTTGGCTTGTATCACGATGGCGGCTCACGTTATCAATGAACCAGAGACAATTGCTGGAATTCAACCTGCAATTGACGCGTACCAAGCGGGAAAACTGGTTGGACTAACAAAATATCATGGCAACAAAACAGAAGACTTGTTTTATGCATGGGCAAACACCTGGAAAAGTCCAGAATTTAAGGATTGGAACATTTGTACAGAGATTCAATCTATTACTTGCCCTGTTTTAGCCATTCAAGGATCATCAGATCAATATGGAACCGAAAAGCAGTTGGAATTAATCAAACAACATGTTAATGGAAAGGTAAAAACAGTCCTGTTACCACATTGTGGTCACCATCCACATTTAGAAGTTCAAGATCAAGTAATCACTGAAATTCAACAATTCTTCACTTCAGAAAATTGATGGTTCCCAAAACAAATTTTAACTTTAATGGTTATAGATAACATGACTATGAGCGAAGATTTCATCAATCCAATAGACCCAGATAAAATCACGGAGAATCCGCATTCGTTGGAATATCCGCATCATGCCGGAAGTGCATTGGTAAAACCAGAAGATCAAGGTAAAATCAAGGGAAGAGCACTTTCTGCGATGGAACATCAAACTGATATGCAGCTGGGTCAGATTTATGAGCAAATGCAATTATTAGCGGAACAAGCGAAGAAGTTGAATGATCGAAAATCAATTTCAGAGTTTATTTATATGGCTGAAATGCGTTTCGAACCGTTGATCAATCATGTTTATCATTTGTACACCAAAGAAAATGGTGATTATTTATTATCCTTGATTGCGCCAAATCAATGGGGACGATCCAAAAATAATTTCACGTTCATTGCAACAGTTCGCCTTTTAGCAGATCATACGTGGGACATTTTGGAGAAAAATCCGGAAGTGAATTTTTAATTAATTAAGGTTAATTCTACTCTTCTATTTTTTTTACGTCCCGCATCGGTTGTGTTATCACCAATTGGATTGTTTTCTCCGTGATTTTTCACAATTAATTGATTTGCACTAATTCCATTTTGAATTAGAAGTTGAGCAACGCGGTCTGCTCGTTTTTTGGATAAAATTAAATTAGCCTGATCTGTTCCAACGTTGTCTGTATAAGCATCAATTTGTAATTTGGTTTCTGGATGATCTTTTAGTGCTTTTGAAAGCTCAATTAATTGTTGAACAGACAACTCATTCAAGTCATTTTTACCAGTTTCCAATTCAATATTTTTGAACATGTCATCAGAAAATTCAACTCTTGAATTATTCGTTGGTTCTATATCTTTTTGGGTTGTTTCAATAACAACGTCATCAATCAAAGGTTCATCCACAGGTTCATTTTCTTGTATTTTATCAGGAATCGGTGAAATCGCATCATTTAATTGTTCTTCTTCAGAATCAGGAGAACTTGTTGTTAATTCCTCGTTTGAGTCCTTTTCTGGAACTGCTTTTTTTGTCTTCTTCGACTCTAATTGTAAATTGTAAACAAGCCCAATAGAAATTGTATATGTTTCATAAGGGCGGCGATACTTTTTATCTTGACGAATTGAATTAGTTAAACGCTTTTCTGCAAACACTCCAGCAAAAATTTCAAAATTATCCTTCAAATAATATTTCACAGAAATATTAGCATTCAAATAAGTGTATTTTAAGGGAATCGAATCATAATTTGAATTTGGAGCAATATAGGCCATTCGAGTAAGGTAATTTCTACGGATATGATTCAATGAAGTTGTAAAACCAACCTTTTTTATTTTCCATTCACCAGTAATACCATTGGACCATTGCCAAAAAGTAAAATCGGCTTTGTTAAAGTCATTTTTCTTATAGAATTGAGTGAAGGCCGTTACATATTTGTCTTTGTTTATCTTGTATTTATAAGATCCATAAACGGTTAAATAACGCCATTGAATTGGTTCATTATTATTCACTTCCATTTTTAGAACATCAAAAAATTGCTTGTGATATTTTAAATCCAGTTGAAGATAGTTCTTTGTTTTAAAACGGTAAATTCCAGACACAATATGTGTGTGATACCAATGACTAAAATCTTGTCCGCTGGGCATCGGAACATAGTTTTTGTTGCCGATTGCATTTGAGAATTCGAATTTTAAATTTGAATTGACCTTGTAACTCAACAAGGCATTTGGAGCATATAGGAAATAATCATAAGCATTTGCTCCATCATCAGTTAAAATGTCGATTGTGAGCTTTTTGTTTTTCTCAAGTGTCAAACCAAGGTTTAAATCAAACTTCTTAAATAAAGGAGTTCTATAGTCAAGTGCCAACTTGTACAACATTGCATTTGCTTGACGTTGGTGTAAATAACTAGTCGATTGAATCCATGGACTTGCGATTAAATACCTGCCTTTTTTGAATGTAAATTTCAGATCATTCGAAAAAGACAAACGAGTAAACAATGCATTTATTCTAAAGTCGGTAGTTCCAGCTGTATCATTACCCGTGTAAACTTTCGGAGTCATGTACAAATTATTCGTGTAGCCAGAAGTCGATGAAATTTTGGAATTCCATTTCACTTGTGCTTCTCCACTCACATGAAAAACAAAACAACATACTATGACTGCTAGAAATTTCACGTTCAATTATTTTAATTTAATCACATGTATTGGTTCGGGGGTATCTTCTTCAATAATAAAATGACCGATTATCGCAAACAAAAGAATTCCAACAAGAATCAATGCAAACGGAATAAATGTTTTGAATAATTTTCTGAGTGTTTTCATAATCAGTTATTGATGATTCTATTATTAATAACTTCTTTGATTCCAGTGGCCGTAACATTTTGAATTTGCATTCCCGGTCGACCGTTAATTTCAATTACCATTGGTCCAAATTTCTCGTCAAACACAATATCAATTCCTAAATAATTTAAAGGAAATGAATTTGCCGTGTCCAATGCAATTTGATAGGTTTTTTCCCAATCAGGAATTTTCACACCTTCAAAATGCACTAATGAATCTGGATGTTTACTAACCATTTTATCGGTCACTTGGCAATATCCTGCCTGCAATAGACCTGTTTTCAAATCCACACCTAAACCAATTGCTCCAGCATGTAAATTGGCCTTTCCATCAGATAATTCGGTAGGCATTCTTAGCATCGCCAAAACTGGTTGTTTGTTCAACAGAATGATTCTGAAATCAGGAACACCACGATGATAAATATTGCTGAAAAATGAATGCGGCTTTAATAAATATTCAATAATTGCTTTATCGTTCAATTTACGCGAAAATCGACCAAACAATATATTCGCAATGTGCATTTTAATTTGTTCATTCGTGTACAATGTTCCGCTCGGTGTATGCCACTCATTATTTTCTAAGCGTTTCAATAACAAAATTCCTGCACCACCATGGCCCATTGCTGGTTTAATTACGATTTCATTTAAATCATTAATTACCTTCAATTTTTCAATCATTTCCCCCATGTGTTCAACTACACAATAGGTTTTAGGCGTTGGAATTCCTTTTGTTTCGAGGATTGCTTTACAAGCGGTTTTATCATTCGCCAAGTAAAAATTCTTCTTTGGGTTGTGACGCATTACAAGAGAGTAATTGCGTTCGTTCATGCCTACAACCCGACTTTGAAGCTCGATAATTCGATCTAATAGTTTCATAGCTTTATTCTGTAGGTAAGGTTAATGTTTTAAAACGTAATAATTCTGTAAAGCGCAGTCCTATCCATTTCCCAAGAATCAAATTAACTCCAATAATAGATAAAATCAATTCAGGGAATATTTGAAAAATCAATTCGATTACCAAGGAATTATAAATTAAGAAAGTTGCACCAGCAACAAACAACGTTTTAAACGTAAGGATAAAGGCTGCTTTATAGTTTTTCTCCGTTGCAACTTTAGAAAATCGTTCTGATGCAAAAGTGATTATTACAACTGGAAACATTGAAATGTGAATGATGAATTCTAAATTGAATTTAGCACCAACTACTACAATTGTGAGGAAAAGTAATTCAACAAAAGTTAAAACGATGGCTAATTTCGGAAGATTGAGAAGTTCAAATTTTTCCAATGGATAATGAACGATGGAAATTAAACCTATAATCATTAAAAACATTGCCGCTCCAGCAAAAAATCCTGTCGTGAGAAATGACATCGCGAGTAGCATTGGCAAAAACAATCCGAACGTATTAAGGCCAATTGCATTCCTAAAAATACTAATGATCATTGCAACCAAAGGAGTAAGTAAAATTATACGCAGAATTTTCGCTGGTAAATTTTGTTCTTCAAAAAGTCGATTGAAGAAAACCCAGTTCATCGGCTTATTCTCAAGTTCATGAATAATATCTGGATGCAATAACTTCTCTTTTTCTATTTTGATTTCAAGATCGACTGGAATTTGAGGTATCTCATCTTGCTTATCCATGTCAACGTAACACAATTT
Source organism: Bacteroidota bacterium (assembly GCA_039804825.1). Taxonomy (GTDB): domain Bacteria; phylum Bacteroidota; class Bacteroidia; order Flavobacteriales_D; family Crocinitomicaceae; genus M0103. The sequence goes on along the minus strand of JBDLVK010000132.1, from coordinate 35,747 downwards.
CAAAAAGGAAGATGGTATCTCAGCGAAATAACCCTTTTCTACACAAAAGGGCATCCATGTTTTGTTGATCAAAATTTCACCCCAGAATAATTGCTTTGGATTTTCAGAATTTAAGTCATATCCGACAATTGAACGCGTCTTGAATCCATCTTTTGAAATGTGTTTTATAAATTTAAGACTGCTCTTCGATGAGTTTAGAAAATGATCCTTCAAGAAGATGTTGAAATTGCGCATATCTCCGTTATGCAATAAATCGCCTACTTTCAATTCACTTGGAATTTTGTAAATCTGACTTTTTCCAATGAATTTAAAACGACAAGAAATGTTACCCACTTGTTTCATTCCCGACATAACGATTCGACGACCTTCCCTGAATTTAGAAATCTCGATGTTCAATCCTTTTGAATCAACATTTTCAGAAATTATCGATTGACGTTTATTTGCTTCTGGTAAAATGAATTCAATGTGTACTGGTTTGCTCAATTTTTCTTGAACCTTAAAAGTATATTTTACATCGTATTGGGTACAAGATACAGATCTTGCGCGACTCCAATTGATATCATATGTTGCTAACTTCCAGACAATAAATGGCAAAGGAAGAAATAGCAAAACGTATATCAAAACATTCAAAATGTTAACTTTAGATTTCATTTTGAATATGTTGAAAAAGAAAATAAGGAGAAAAAAGGTCGTTCAACGGTAGTTACATTCGGAGCACAGAATTCTGTGCACAAACGAGCATGCTTTTGAATTTTCATAGTTTTTTTAATTACATTAAAATTGCCGGTCTGAAGGGCGATACATACTAATCAAAACCAGAACCAAAATCACACCCCCTTATTTATCAACGCTTTAAAAAAAATAAAAAAATATTTTTTCTCATTTTGAAACTATAAATTCCCAAATTTGGATTACCTCTCAATAAGAGACGGTTTTATCGTGTAAAAACCCAATCTTCATCTGTTGATTGATTTACATCATACGAATATCCGTCAACTGTGTACAATTTTAGCTCTTCGACATTTGTAATGTTAGTTTGAACAATGTAACGCGCCATTGCTCCACGTGCATGTTTTGCATACATCATAACAATTTTGTACTCGCCATTTTTGAACTCTTTAAAAACCGGAGTAACAACTTTTGATTTCAATGTTTTTCTATCAATCGCTTTGAAATATTCTGAAGAGGCAAGATTCACAATAACTTCTTCTTTTTCCATTTCAGCATTCAGGAATTTAGTCAGTTTACTCCCCCAAAATTGATAGAGATTCTTTTGTTTTGGAGTGACTTCCCATTTTGTCCCCATCTCCAAACGATATGGGCAAATTAAATCTAGGGGTTTAAGAATCCCATATAAACCTGATAAAATTCTGATATTTTGCTGAGCAATCAACAACTCACTTTCTGAAAAGGAAGAAATATCTAGTCCTTTGTAAACTTCTCCGTTAAATACAAACCCTGCAGGAACTGAATTTTCATTTTGAACAAGAGGCAATGCCCAATTTTCAAATCGTTCTTTGTTCAAAATTGCCAGATCTTTTGAAATATGCATTGTTGACTCCAGTTTTTTAACTGAAAACTTTTTTAGCTTATTCACTAATTGTTCACTCTCTTTTAAGAAAGTTGATGTACTAAAGATACCTTTTGCCGGGGCTAAACTTAATTCAATTGATTTTGCAGGAGAAAGAAGGACTTTCATGATTTACATTTTACATACAAAAATAAGAAATGTCTTACGTATTGTTGTTAACTTTTATTGAAGAAATAGTTGACAACAATTTCAAAATGTACTATTTTAGCGAGGCTTAAACTCAAAAATCAAACTATGAGAAAATTTTTAGTTCTATTAACATGCATTACTACCTTGTCTACCGGTCAAACATTTGCCCAAAAAGACAATGAGACAGGAGTGATTTATTGCGAAAGTTTTATGGTTTCAAGACCATTGAAAGACTTATTAAAAGAGAATCCTGTTAGCGAGAAAAAAATTGCGCGTAGCAACATGCGCAAAGAAAGTGGGGAATCAAAAGATCGTAAACACAGAGAACCCCAAAAATTCCCTTTACTTGATTCAAAAGGTGAAGGAAACTTTGGAAATGATCCAAGTTTTATTCAAACACAAAATGGAACACGTCCAGCACCAACAACAAAAATCAATATTAATGGTGTAAACAACGGTTCTTATCCACATGATCCTTCAGGTGCCGCAAGTGCTACACATTACATTCAAGCAGTGAATGCAACAACATGTAGAATAGTAAACAAAACTACTGGAGCAACTGTTTCAAGTTTTACTTTGGGCACTTTATGGCCAACAGCAACGCCAAATGATGGTGACCCAATTGTTATGTATGATCGATTTGCAGACCGTTGGTTTTTAGCTCAATTTGGTACTACAGGAAATAAAATTTATATTGCCGTTTCTGCAACAAATGACCCTCAAGGATCTTGGTATTGTTACACTTTTTCTTCTCCAGCATTCCCAGATTACTTAAAATTTTCAATTTGGCAAGATGGATATTACATGACTTCAAACCAAACAGCACAAAAAGTATTTGCTTTTGAAAGAACTGCAATGTTAGCGGGTAACGCATCTGCAAGATCAGTTTATGCATCTTTCAACCCTGCAGATGGTGGTGGTTTCTTCTGCCCTCTTCCAGCTGATGCAGATGGTATTGGTGGTTTACCTGCTGCAGGAACTCCATGTCCAATTATGTCTTATTCTGACAATGCTTGGGGAACGGGAATAATCGATGGTATTCAAATTTATCAAATGACTGTCAACTGGGTTCCTGCAACTCCAACAGCAACAATTTCTTTCGTTACAGCTTTAGCAACTAGTGCTTTTGACGCATCCTATAATTCAAGTTGGAACGATATTTCTCAACCTGGAACAACTCAAAAATTAGATGGAATTGGTGGTGTTTTACAATACCGTGCTCAATTTACAAAATGGTCTGGATACAATTCTGTTGTACTTAACTGGCCTGTTAAAATTAGTACAACTCAACGAAGCCTTATGTGGGCTGAGTTACGTCAAAACCAGTCTACAAGTGCTTGGTCTGTTTATCAACAAGGAATATTTACTCCAGATACTTATAATAGATGGTTGGGTTCTATTGCTATGGATAATCAAGGAAATATTGCATTATGTTATGCTAAATCCGGTTCTGCCACAATTTATCCTGGGTTATATTACACTGGTCGACTTGCTAATGATCCGCTTAATACAATGACTTTTGCAGAGGCTACAGCTATTGCCGGTATCGTTTCTCAAACTACAGGTATTAACCGTTACGGTGATTATTCTCAAACTGCACTTGATCCTGATGGTGTTACATTTTGGCACACTGGTGAGTGGTTAGGTGGGACTAGCAGTAATCCAAAGAAAACACGTATTTACTCATTCCAATTAACTTCTCCAACTTCTGCTAACGTTGCAATCACTTCTTCTGATACAGATAATTCAATTTGTGCTGGAAGCTCTGTTACATTCACAGCAACACCAACAAATGGTGGTACAACACCTAGTTATCAATGGCAAGTTAATGGAGTTAATGTTGGTACAAACAGTAATACGTATACAACTAGCTCTTTAACAACAGGTCAATCTGTAACATGTATTATGACTTCGAATATGGCAGGAGCAACAAATAATCCAGCTACGTCAAACGCAATTACAACGACAGTAAGTCCAATTGTTGCACCATCTGTTAACATTGCAGGAACAAACTCTATTTGTTCTGGGTCAAACATAACATTTACTGCAACACCCACATACGGTGGTACAACACCAAGCTATCAGTGGCAAGTGAATGGATCGAATGTTGGATCAAACAGTTCAACATATTCAACAACATCATTAACGAATGGTGCAAACGTAACATGTATTATGACATCAAATGCAGCTTGTACTTCTCCAACAACTGCAACTTCAAACACAATTTCTGTTACTGTTAATGCAACACCATCTACTCCAACAATTACAAATAACTCTGGAACTTTAACATCAAGTAGCGCAACAGGAAATCAGTGGTATTTAAATGGATCGTTGATTGCTGGTGCTACAAGTCAAACATATACTCCAACAGCAAACGGTATTTATACTGTAGTGGTTACTGCTAACGGATGTTCGTCATCTGCGTCTGCAGGAACTACAATTTCTGGATTGGGAATTGAAGAAATGAATGTTTATGCGTTATCAATTTATCCAAATCCTTCGAATGGAGAATTCAATGTTTCATTTAATACTTCAGTTACAGAGAAATACACATTGAAAGTATATGATGAAGCTGGTAAATTGGTATTTGATGCTCAAATTGAAAATCAAAACGGAACATTTGTAAAACAAGTTCAACTTGGAAAAGTTGCTTCTGGAATTTATAATGTAACTTTATCAAATGGTTCAATTGAAGCGAATCGTAAAGTAGTAGTTAAGAACTAAAGACTCAATTTTCTATAAGAAAGAAAGGCTGTTCATTATGAACAGCCTTTTTTTATGTATCAACTTTATGTTCAAATTAGAAATAATGAACAGAGAAAAATAAGTAGAATTCCGATCACATTTAACACAAAACCATATTTAACCATTTGCTTCACATGCAACATTCCCGATGAAAAAACAATCGCGTTTGGAGGTGTACCAACGGGAAGCATAAAAGCTAAACTAGCACCTAAAGTCAGTGGAATTGCTAATTGCTCAATTGGTAATCCATGATCAATTGCAAATTTAGCTACAAGCGGCACAAAAATACTGACCATTGCCAAATTTGAAAGTACTTCTGACGCGAATACTGAAACCACAATCAACACAATTAGAATAGTATAAAAAGATAAATCATGCATCGAACTTAGTGTAGATGATAATTTGTCGATAACCCCATTTTGCTCCATTAATTTTGCAAGTGCTAAACCACCGCCAAACAAAATCAAAATACCCCATGGAAGTTTTTCTGTATCCTTCCAATGTAACAGTGGTTTTTTAGTTTCAAAGCTGGGCAATAAAAACATCAAAATACCACCTAAAAGCGCAACATTTTCATCTCCATATTCGAAACCAATATGCGGCACTATTAAATCTTTAAATGACCATAATATCACAACCAATAAGAAAATACCAACAACCAAAAATTGATCTTTTGACCATGGAGTTTTGTTAATTTTAAAATCTGCGTGACTTTCTTTTCTTTCTTTACCCATTGATAAATAGAAAAACAGAAACGTTCCCAAGAGCATCATTAAACTAATTGGTAAACCAATTTTCATCCATTGAAAAAAATCAACCTTCACATGAAAAGTGTTTTCAAGAATACTGGCCATTTGTGTATTTGGAGGCGAACCTATCAGCGTTCCTACTCCACCAATACTTGCCGCATAGGCGACAGATAGTAACAAGAAAACAGCAAATTTACCTTTTCTATCATGTTCTGGTAAAGCATGGATTATTGCCATCGCCATTGGCATCATCATCAATGCTGTTGCAGTATTTGAAATCCACATACTTAAGAATCCCGTGCTCATTAAGAATCCAAATAAAATTCTGGGTTTTGAATTGCCAACAAATCCGATTATTCCGCGCGCAACTTGTTCGTGAATATTCCATTTTTCAAGTCCTAACGCAAGTATAAAACCACCAAAAAATAAATAAACATTTGAGTCGCCGTAAGCACTGGCTAACTGTCCCTTATCCAAAACGCCCAATGGAATTGCCAATATCAGAGGAAAAAGAGCTGTGACATAAATTGGAATTACTTCAAACACCCAAAAATAAATCATTAAACCTCCCAAGGCTACAGCGTTCCAAAAGGTGTCTTTTGCACCAGTAGCAACAAGCACAGATAGAAAACCAATTATTCCAATAGCGATTAAAATTTTCTTTTTATCAATTACCATATGATCAAATAAAAAAAGCGGGCAACAATACCCGCTTTAAAAATAAATTATTTTGTTCGAAAAATTGAATTAATTACAATGCATTCAATTTAGTGATGAACTCAATTGCAGTGTTTTCAATTTCTTCGCAAATCGGTCTGAAGTCAGCTTTTGTTTTAGCAGCATTGATTTTTGTCAACATTGCTTCTTGAAAATTAGCTGCTTGATCAATCATTTCATCTGCAACTGCAAATTTTGATTCATCCATTAATTGAATCGTGAAACATTCTTCAACAATATCAAAAACCATATTGTTTAGGTTTCTTTTCAAATCTTTTCTACTAGCCATATCATTTAGTTTAAAAAGCTTGTTGACTCAATAGCCAACAAGCTTGATTGTATTTTAATTATGCTTGAGGTGTTTCCTCTTTTTTCTCAGGTCTTGGTAACAAAACTTTGCGAGATAATTTCCATTTTTTTGTTTTTGGATCTTTTCCAACTACTTTAAATTTCAACACATCTCCTTCTTTACATACATCTTCCATTTTAGCAACTTTCTCCCAAGAGAATTCTGAAATATGGATTAAACCGTCTGTTCCAGGAAGAATTTCAACGAAACAACCGAAATCTTTAACTGATTTCACTTTTCCTTCGTATTCAACTCCTTCTTCAACTGTCGGCGGGAATGCAATTTGTTTAATACGACGTGTTGCTTCGTTCATGTCATCACCGTTGTTTGACATAATTTGAACGCGCCCTTCACCTGTTGGTAATTCCTCAATTGTGATTGTCGTATTTGTTTCTTTTTGCATTGCTTGAATGATTTTTCCACCAGGCCCGATAATCGCACCAATCATCTCATTCGGAACGTTGAACGCTTCGATACGAGGAGTTTGTGGTTTGAAATCTGGATTTGGTTGAGCAATCGTTTCAATGATTTTATTTAGTATATGTAAACGTCCACCTTTTGCTTGCTCCAATGCTTGAATCAAAACTTCGTATGGTAATCCATCCACTTTAATATCCATTTGACAAGCTGTGATACCTTTTGATGTACCAGTTACTTTAAAATCCATATCTCCTAAGTGATCTTCATCTCCTAAGATATCAGACAATACAGCAAATTTACCATCATCAGCAACCAATCCCATTGCAATACCAGAAACAGGAGAAGTGATTTGAACACCACCATCCATCAAAGCCAATGTACCAGCACAAACTGTTGCCATTGAAGAAGAACCATTAGATTCTAAAATATCTGAAACCAAACGAATTGTATATGCGTTATCCGCTGGCAAAACTGGTTTCAACGCTCTTAATGCCAAGTTTCCGTGACCAATTTCTCTTCGTGAAGTTCCACGTAATGGTTTTGCCTCACCAGTTGAGAATGGAGGAAAATTGTAGTGCAATAAGAATTTCTCAGTTCCGTGGAAAGTAACTCCATCGATTAACTGCTCATCCATTTTACCTCCTAAAGTTAATGTTGTCAACGATTGTGTTTCTCCACGTGTAAACACTGCAGAACCGTGAACCATTGGCAAATAATCAACTTCAGCCCAAATAGGACGAATCTCATCAAACTTACGTCCATCCAGACGTTTGTTCTCGTGTAACATCACCCATCGAACAGCTTTTTTCTTTACTTCTGAGAAGTACGTAGAAATGAATCCACCAACTGTTGCTAATTCTTCTTCTGTATAAGATGCTTTTACTTCAGCTTTAATCGCATCAAACAATTCTGTTCTTTTCGCTTTATTCGCTAAGCCCATACGAGCTACATCTTTACATTTTTCCATTGCTAACTCATATACTTTTGCTTTTACATCAGCATCATGAGTTTCGTGGCAATATTCTCTTTTAGGATTTGCTGTTGGAATTTCAGCAGCTAAATCTAATTGGAATTGACATTGTTCTATAATAGCAGCGTGCGCTAATTTGATAGCTTCAACCATTTCTAATTCAGAGATTTCTTTGAACTCTCCTTCAATCATGTTGACATCTTTCATTGTTCCAGCAACCATCATGTCGATATCACCTTCTGCGATTTGCGCCATTGTTGGATTAACAATCCACTCACCATTTACACGTCCAACTCTCACTTCTGACATTGGCCCGTTGAAAGGAATGTTAGATACTGCAATCGCAGCAGATGCCGCTAGACCACACAATGTATCAGGATTATTAACTCCATCATACGATAACAATTGAATCATCAATTGAACTTCAGCATGATAATCATCTGGGAAAAGTGGACGCAAAGCGCGGTCAACTAAACGCATGATTAATATTTCGTTCTCTGATGGACGTGCTTCTCTACGGAAGAATCCACCTGGAAAACGTCCAGCTGCTGAGTATTTCTCACGGTAATCAACTGTTAAAGGAAGGAAATCAACTCCTTCTTTTGCTTCAGGAGCAGCTACAACTGTTGCTAACAACATTGTGTCTCCCATTCTTACTACAACAGACCCATCTGCCTGTTTAGCCAACTTTCCGGTTTCAATGGAAATTTCTTTCCCTCCGGTCATCATTGACTTTCTTGTTCCTATATTCATCTTTTATTTATTGCTTATTAATAGACATTAGGATATTAAGACTTTATGATTTCAAGACTTTACTTCCATTATGTCATTTTCTTTTAACAGTTCATTCGTTTATGAAACTGTTTGCTTTGTTTATTTTTTTGTCCAATTAAAACAAAAAAGGGACAGTCGAATAACTTCGAATGCCCCCTCCAATAAACTTTGTTGTGTTCGTATCAGAATTAACGACGCAAGCCTAATTCTTTAACGATAGCACGGTATCTTTCGATATCTTTTCTTTTCAAATAATCAAGTAAAGATCTTCTTTTACCAACTAATAATTGCAATGAACGTTGTGTTCCGAAATCTTTACGGTTCTTTTTCAAGTGCTCCGTTAAGTTAGAAATACGAAATGTGAACAATGCGATTTGACCTTCTGCTGAACCTGTGTTAGTCTCTGCTCCACCGTGTTTAGCGAAAATCTCTTTTTTAATTTCTGAATTAATATACATGCCAATATTTAATTAAATGATTCTTATGTAGCCGACCCAAAAACACCGTGTTCTTGTAAATCGACGTGCAAAGATAATCTTTTTTTTCGATTCAGCGACTTTCAGTTCACTAATCTTCAATTTTATTTAGTTGTGTCGCTATGATAAGCGCATTGGAATTTGCTTTCATTCTTACTTCTCCATTACCATTCACAACGAACAAGTCTTTTATTTCAGCGCATTTTTCATCAATAATTAGATTGCCATATAAAACGTAAAGGAAAGTCATTTCCGAGCATCTCAATTGAATCTCTTCCCCTTTCGACAGTTCGAAATAAAATAAATTAGCAGAATAATCCTTCGAAAAAATCACATTAAAATCAATCACTTTACCTTTTGAACGACTAATCCAAGCTCCTGAAAAAGCATCTTGATCAAAAGGATGTAATTGAACAGTGTAATGGTCTTCATGTACAAGGTCCAAAACACCTTCTAGCACCATTAGTTTACGATTGTAATTTGGAAGTGGTGTAAATGTCGATTCGTCAATTTCTATTCTTGCAGAACTAATACGAAAAGCGAAATCACGCTTCGAAAAATCAGCAGATTCAGGATAAATATATAATTGTGTAGTAGTGCCACCACTCCACTCGCTTGTTTGTTGATCTTCAGATTTAATTAATTTAATTTTCATAGCAAAAAAAAGTCCCACTTATCAGCGGGACAATTCATTTAATTTTTAAACATTTTTAAGGACAATGCTAATGTTTCTTTCAGCTGAGTTCTATCGACAATATAGTCTAAGAATCCATGCTCAAGAACGAATTCTGATGTTTGGAATCCTTCTGGTAAATCACGCCCAATTGTTTCTTTCACAACACGCGGGCCAGCAAACGCGATCAAGGCATTTGGTTCAGCAATATTAATGTCACCCAACATCGCAAATGAAGCGGTTACACCTCCAGTAGTTGGATCAGTCAAGAAAGAAATATATGGTAATTTATGTTCTGCTAGCTGTCCTAATTTACCTGAAACTTTGGCCATTTGCATTAATGAAAATCCTGCTTCCATCATACGTGCCCCACCAGACTTTGAAATAATCATAAATGGTGCTTTGATTTTAATTGCCTCATCAATTGCACGAGCGATTTTCTCTCCCATCACAGCTCCCAATGAACCACCAATAAACGAGAAATCCATTGCCGCAACAACGAAATCCATTCCATCTAATTGACCTTTAGCAGTTCGGATAGCATCTTTCAATCCAGTTGCTTTTTGAGTTGCTTTAACACGGTCAACGTATTTTTTTGTATCCTCAAAATTCAATGGATCGCCCGAAGACAAATCTGCGTCTAATTCAGTGTATATAGCGCCATCAAACAAAATATGGAAATATTCTTCTGAACCAATTCGTTCATGGTGTGAACAACGGTCACAGACATAGGCATTTTTTTCCAAATCGTCCATTGTAAATAAGGTTTTACAATTAGAACATTTAGACCACAATCCCTCAGGTGTTTCTTTTTTCTCGCTTGTTGAAGTTGTAATTCCTTCTTTACTTCTTTTAAACCAACTCATCGTTTTGTTTTATTTTTTTTTAGAATCCTCGAATGAACGAATCATCAAATTTTATATTCAATTAATTACAACACATTTACTGCATTCAAATCTACAAATGCTTGTTCCAAACGTTTAATAAACGTCAACTCTCCTTCACGCATCCATTTACGCGGATCGTAATATTTCTTGTTTGGCTTATCGTCTCCTTCTGGATTACCAATTTGTGTTTTCAAATACTCAACATGATTCACAACGTAATCGCGCACACCTTCAGTGAACGCAAATTGTAAATCTGTATCAATGTTCATTTTAATCACACCATAACTGATTGCCTCACGAATTTCTTCCAATGTAGAACCACTTCCTCCGTGGAATACAAAATTCACTGGATTAACTCCTGTATTGTATTTCTCCTGAACAAATTCTTGTGAGTTTTTCAAGATTTTAGGTGTCAATTTAACGTTTCCAGGTTTATACACACCATGCACATTTCCGAATGCAGCAGCAATTGTAAAACGGTCAGAAACTTTCAATAATTCTTCATAAGCATATGCAACTTCAGCAGGTTGTGTATACAATTTAGAACTGTCAACGTCTGAATTATCAACTCCATCTTCTTCTCCACCAGTAATTCCTAACTCAATCTCCAAAGTCATACCCATTTTACTCATACGAGCTAAGTATTCTTTACAGATTTCAATATTCTCTTCAATTGGTTCTTCTGATAAATCAATCATATGAGAACTGTATAACGGTTTTCCAGTAGCAACAAAATGTTTTTCACTTGCATCCAATAGACCATCAATCCAAGGCAATAATTTTTTTGCGCAATGGTCAGTATGCAAAATCACTGTAGCACCATAAGCTTCAGCTAAAGTGTGAACATGCAATGCACCAGCTATCCCTCCGGCAATTGCTGCTTTTTCATTTTCATTTGATAAACCTTTTCCGGCGTTGTAATGAGCTCCACCATTCGAAAATTGAATAATAACAGGTGAATTTACTTTTGCCGCTGTTTCAATAACAGCATTTACTGTACTCGAACTTGTAACATTAACTGCTGGCAATGCAAAACCTTTCTCTTTTGCATAGTCGAAAATCTTTTGTACATCGTCGCCCGTTGCAACACCTGGTTTAATATTATGAGACATAGCTATTTAAAAAAAATATGGGTTCAAAGGTAGTAATTTAATTATTGACCTTCAATGAATGACTAAAAAAATCAAAAAGTCAAATTCTCAAATCATTAAATCAAAATTGTTGATATCTCTGGTAAATGACCACAATTCCTTCAAGGTGGTTTTATTATCTTTGTTCATATTCTCTTCCCTATGAGTTATTTGGACGAATTAAATCAAAGTCAGCGCGAAGCTGTCGAGTCAATTTATGGCCCAACAATGGTGATTGCCGGCGCTGGATCAGGAAAAACGCGTGTGCTAACATTTCGAATTGCGTACATGATGGAACAAGGAATTGATCCTTTTAACATCATGGCGTTGACCTTTACGAATAAGGCCGCAAAAGAAATGTCGGAACGTATTGGTCACATCGTTGGCGGTGGCGAAGCGAAAAATATCACAATGGGAACCTTTCACTCAGTATTTTCAAGAATATTGCGTTACAACGCCGATCGTTTAGGATACCCAAGTAATTTCACTATTTACGATACTCAAGACTCTAAGAGTTTACTGAAAGACATAATCAAGGAATTGAATTTAGATGATAAAATCTACAAACCAGGAATGGTATTGGGTAGAATTTCATCCGCAAAAAACAATTTAATTTCAGCAGATGCTTATGCGCAAAATGCAGAGATTTTAAATGAAGACAATCAATCGCGCAGACCTGAGTTAGCAACCATCTACAAAACATATGTCACTCGCTGTTTCAAAGCTGGAGCAATGGATTTTGATGATTTATTGTTTCAAACAAATGTTTTGTTGCGCGATTTTCCAGATGTTCTTCACTACTATCAGCAAAAGTTCAAATACATTTTGGTGGATGAGTACCAGGATACTAATTATGCGCAATACTTAATCGTTAAAAAACTAGCTGCGGTTTACGAAAACATTTGTGTCGTTGGTGATGATGCTCAAAGTATCTACTCTTTCCGCGGAGCCAATATTCAGAACATTTTAAATTTCCGAAAAGATTATCCTGATTTCAAGCTTTTCAAACTAGAGCAAAATTATCGTTCTTCAAAAAACATTGTTGAAGCTGCCAATAGTATCATTGCGAAAAATCAAGATCAGATTAAGAAAAACGTTTGGACAGACAATACTGAAGGTGCAAAAATCGCCGTTATTCGAACATTAACTGACAACGAAGAAGGAAAGGTAATTACCAATCGCATCTTTGATTTAAAACAAGGTGGCGTTCCAAGTTATAATGACTTTGCCATTCTTTATAGAACAAATAAGCAATCGCGTTCGTTTGAGGAAGCATTGAGAAAACTAAATATTCCGTACAAAATTTACGGTGGACTTTCGTTTTATCAGCGCAAGGAAATAAAGGATATTTTGGCCTATTTCCGATTAACAACGAATCCGCGGGACGAAGAAGCACTTAAACGTGTCATCAACTATCCAAGAAGAGGAATTGGAAAAACTTCGATTGAAAACATCATTATTGCAGCTAATAATTACGGTGTGAGTATGTGGGATGTGATTTCAAACACAAATCAATATCCAGTTGCTTTGAACGCGGGTACAAAAACAAAGTTGTATGAGTTCACCACAATGATTAACAGTTTTTCAGCTTCATTGGATAAAATGAATGCATATGATTTAGGACAAACAATCGCCAAATCTTCTGGGATTCTGAAAGAATTGTACAACGAAAAAGACAAAGGTCCAGAGGAAGTTGAACGCTATCAAAATATCGAGGAGTTATTGGCTGGTTTGAAGGAATTTACGATTTCACAAGGCGAAGATGGCGACAGTTCACTTTCTGAATTCATGATAGATGTTGCTCTATTAACCGATGCAGATGAAGACAAAGGTGATGAGAAAAACCATGTTACTTTGATGACAATTCACTCGAGTAAAGGATTGGAATTCCCACATGTTTTCTTAGTTGGATTGGAAGAAAATTTGTTCCCATCTCAAATGGCCTTAAATTCTCGCACTGAATTAGAAGAAGAACGACGCTTGTTTTATGTTGCTTTGACGCGAGCAAAAACAACCTGTTCTCTATCATATGCTACATCTCGCTTTATCTGGGGAAATTTAGTCTCAAGTGAGCCAAGTCGTTTCATTGATGAAATAGATCCTCAATATTTAAACGTTGAAACACAACAACGTGGTATGGGACGATCATTATCAGGTCGTGTTCAAAGTTTTGACAAACCATTTACAGGTGGATTAAACAAAACAATGGGCGCTCCTTCTGGATCATTTAAGGCTGTGGCCGATCTAAATAAATCTATTAGTTCTTCGACTCCAAACAAAACTACTGCAGACATAAAGGTAGGATACAACGTGATGCATGATCGTTTTGGTAAAGGAAAAGTTACAAAATTAGAAGGCGAAGGACCGGACAAAAAAGCAACGATCTTTTTTCCTCATCATGGAGCGAAGACAGTCTTATTGCGTTTTGCAAATTTGTCCGTTTTGGAAGAATAACATCAGAAAGGATAACCAATACCAAAATGGAAGTTTGGTATGTAAGGATTCGGTAAATATTTAGAATAATTCGTTCCAAATTTGTCAATACCCTCTTGATAGAATTTGTCTTTTGGCTGAAAAAACCATTTTTCACCAGCTGGAAGAGCAGGATTTGTTAAAGGTAATCCAATATCAAGACGAATGATGAAAAATTCTAAATCCATTCGAAATCCAAATCCTGTCGAAACGGCAATTTCCTTATACCAATTCGACGAAATTTTACTTCCAACTCGATTAACATCATCATTGAATGTCCACACATTTCCTGCATCAACGAATACTGCACCTTTTAAAACTGGTCCAAAAGCAAAACGAAACTCCGTTGACGCACCAATACGGATATCTCCAATTTGTGTAGCTGTTCTATTTGTATCTAAATAATATTTATAGGATCCTGGGCCTAATGCTCGAGCTCTCCAGCCTCTGTTGTCATTTGCTCCACCAGCAAAAAAACTATAATCATAAGGCATAGAAGTGGTTGAATTCCCATAAGGTTTTCCTCCTCCAAACTGGAAACGAGCATGTAGACTCTTTTTCTTGCCAATTGGATTTGACATGATAATTTCATTGTCCATTCTCAAAAACTGAGAATATCCAACACCAAATATAGCATGTTGGCCATTTGAAATAGTATCTTGTATTCCCTTAAATAAAGACAAGGTATTTCCGGCCGGATCGACAGTAGAATTGATGTACAAAGAAAAATTAGATTTTTTATCATCTTGATCCTTATTGTTGAATTCGAATGTCAATTTCCAGTCCTGCCAAATAAATTGATTCGAATAAGCATTTCTCAAGAATAAATCATTTAACTGATCCAATTTAGCTTGAAACTCCGGCTGATTATTAATTCGTACAAATTTAATAATTGACATTCCAGGCAAACCAGCTTGAAAAATCTGAGTCTTTCCAACATAAAAACGCCATAAATAATTCAACTGGAAAATATGACGTTTAAAATCATTTCTAGCTTGATAATTATATGCAGTTGAAATTACAGTTCTTGGACGCTGTCTTTTAGACATTGCTGTTACTTTCGCTGGAAACAATCCCGGAATGTCTAATTTAATACTTGGTCCAATTTCAAACGTATTAAAACTTCGTCCTGCCTGCTTGATCTGTTGTCCGTCTAGTGTAGTTGCAAAAACTGGAGGTTGAGATTCAAATCCACCACTTAACGATAAGGTTAATTTTTCTCCACCGCCAAAAATATTTTTATTTGAATAATTGACTGAAGCTGCAACTCCTAAGAAACCATTTGAATTGGTTGCACGCGGCTCGAAACCAAAAGTTTGTTTCTCAGATGGAATTAGATAATAATGAACATCGACAAAAGCAGAATTCGGAATTTCAACAATAACCGGTTTAATTACTTGAAACAAATCCAGCTGCATCAAACGTGAAAAAGTACGCTCCAAATAATATTCTTTATAGGAATTTCCTTGCTCTAGATAGTTTTGGCACTCTATTAATCCGGGTGAAATCCCCAACTCACCATTGTACAAAAACGTAGCCATTCGTTTTGTATCCAATTTAGAATGGTCTTTATGATCTTTGATTTCTGCATAATGCAACGTATCAATGGTAGCAAGAAAATTATTTGTCACTAACGATAAACCCAATGATTCTACCTGCGCTTGGAAATTTCCTTTAAAATTGGTTGTATCTGAAATATGAAAATACACATTTTTAACTCGAAATTCTTTAAATTTTACAGCAACCAACGAATCACCGTACATTTCTGATTTTACAAGTCGATCAGTAAAACGAATTCCAAGAGTAACCTTCATCGTTGAATAAGTAGTATCAGCTATATAATTGATGTGCGAGCTACTAAAACCATACAACAAATTATCTCTCATATATTTAGCAACTTGTTCTCTGTGATTATTTAATAAATCTTTATCAAATGGCAACCCTATCAAATCAGCGCCTTCAGTTTTCTTTACAAATGAGATGTAGTCTTGTCTAACAACTTCGTTGTCAGTAATTATGTATAAAGAATCTATAACATATTGAGGCCCACTTTTAATCGTATACTTGACTATCGCTTTTCTATTCTTTTTGTACTTTACATTTCCATTGACAGAGCCGTAAAAATATCCTTTATTTTTCAGTAATATTCCTAATTGCTCAAGAGACTTTTGATACATTAAACTGTCAAATACTATGGGCTTTTCACCTATTTTATATTTGAACCATTCTCTAAAAAACAACTTCGGATTTACCGTATCCTTCAATTGAACAGTTTTCTCAGTGTACAAACTTTTGCCTTTGGCACGAGCCTTCTCGATCCGTTTAGCATTGATTCTATTTTGTTTTTCTAATTTTCTAGCATTGTCATCCCTAAGTTTGAGATTTTCAGAATAGCGTTTATTTGCAACAGCAATTGAATCAATGCGATTAAATGCCCAAAGTTTCATTTTAAGTCCAAGTGTTTTATAGTTTGGCTTTTGACGAATCACGGACAATACATCGTCCTCCGACACACCTCGGTCTTCAAGTTTAACTTTATTCTTTTGCAATAGATATTTTGACTCAGGAACATACTTCGTTTGCTTACAAGCAACAAGAAATGCTCCTAAAATCAAAAGAATATATGTAAATTTGAGTGCTCTTTTCATAACTTATGAGCAACAAAAATAATAATATTGGTCAAGTGTCAGGAATTTCGAAGAATAAGATTAAGTGGATTCGTTCTTTGCAATTAAAGAAGAACAGAGAAATTGAAGGTCTCTTTTTAGTTGAAGGGGAAAAAATGGTTCTTGAGGCTATTGAATATTGCAAAAATCAAATTCAATATATTGCGCATACGTCATCCTTTGTATCGAACCAACTTTCGGAATTTGAACATCAATTAGTGAGTGAAAAAGAACTTGAAATGATTTCTACCTTAAAAACTCCTAATAAAGCAATAGCGGTTGTTCAAATTACAAAAACAAGACCATCCATTGAAAACCAGTTGGTTTTAGCCTTGGATGATATTCAGGATCCAGGAAATATGGGTACAATTATGCGAATTGCTGATTGGTATGGTATCCAAACTATCATTTGTTCTAAAAACACAGTTGATTGCTACAATCCCAAAGTTGTGCAAGCCAGTATGGGTGCAATTTTCAGAGTTCAATTAAGCTATGTTGACTTAGGGAAATGGCTAAAGTCCTGTAAGTCGAAAATTTATGGTGCGTTACTTGAAGGAGAAAATATATATAAGAAAACAGATCTAGCGAACGGTGTGCTATTACTCGGAAATGAAGGGAAAGGAATTGCTCCTGAAAATATACAGTTTATCAATGAAGCCATTTCAATTCCCCGCTTTGGCAACGCGGAATCCTTAAATGTTGGTGTAGCGGCTGGGATATTGGTATCTGAATTCGTACGCCGACAAAATTAGAACTACGTATATTTCTGTATTTTAAGTAGATAAATAAGGTTGCTTGTACTTTATTTTAAAGTTGAGATTAGTTTTGGTTAAGCTTATTGTTTAATAAAATCCAAAAACATGCGTCTAATCTCATTGTTATTTACCCTTTTTGTTGGACTGAATCTTAGTGCACAATTAATTCCTAACAATCGTAAAACCGATTGGTCTGTAGCAGGAATAAAAGACACAAATACCTCAAACTTCATTCAATTCAACATGGCATTAAATGGATTGTTTGGTGATGGCATTACTCCAAATGATGCTGCTTTTACTAATTTTTTATCACAACACAATGGTGAGAATTTAACACTGTTTTTCCCTGCAGGAAATTATCTCTTCCAGCAACCAATTACACTTCCAAGTAATACAGTAATGAAAGGTGAAGGACCAATCTTAACAAAAATCATTATTGAACATGCGAATTCTGGACATGGAATAACAATTCATGGTCAAGCACTAGCGGACACAAGCTATTTGGTGCAAAATCATCAGCTGAACGATTCAATCATAGTAGTTCATAATCCAACGCTTTTTCAAGAAGGCGATTGGATTCAACTGATACAAAATGATGCACAATTCATTACATCAAGTTGGGCTGCAAATACTGTTGGACAAATAATTCAAATAGAAAGTGTTAGTGGGAACAGCATTCATTTAAAATCGAAATTAAGATTGAATTATGATACACAGTTAACACCCCATATCAAAAAGATAAATCCAGTCGAAAATTGTGGTATCGAATGTATCTCAATAGAGCGAATGGATAATACGGCTCCTGAACAAGCAAGCAACATTCATTTTAGTTATGCTGTAAATTGCTGGGTTTCAGGTATAGAGTCAAAAAATACAACATTTGCACATTTAGAAGCAGAATACTCTAGTAACCTAGCTGTAAATCGTTGCTACTTCCATGACGCTTTTGGATATGGTGATGGAGGACGTGCATATGGCGTACTTTTCCATTTCACTACAAATGAATGCTTAGTAGAAGACAATATATTCAAACATTTGCGCCATTCTATGATTTTACAAGCAGGAGCAAATTGCAATGTATTCGCTTACAACTATTCTGAAGAACCCTATTGGACAGAAGTTAATCCATTATTACCGAGTAACTCATCAGGTGATATGGTATTACATGGAAATTATCCATATTTAAATCTGTTTGAACAAAATATCGGACAAAACATTGTCATTGACAATTCCCATGGTGCGAACGGCCCTTTTAATACTTTTTTCAGAAATCGGGCTGCAAGTTTTGGTGTATTTTTCAGTGATGCTTCTTCCCCATCTCAAAACATTATTGCTACTGAAATTCCGAACACATCTTTTCCTTACAGTGTTGTAAACTATACTATTTCAGGCATTGACCATTTACTAATCGGTAATAACAACAAAGGAACAATCGTGCCTGCAGGTACAGAAAACATTTTAGAAAACTCTCTTTTTTATTTTCAAATTCCATCCTTCGTACAACCTGCATATTTCGCAGCAATTGGCGCACCACATCCTATGAATAGTTCGTCTAATCCCGCTGAAAACCGTTTTAATTCTAATTCAATTTTCAGCACTAGCTGCGGTCAAACGGATTTAGGACTGAAGGAAGTTTCAATGAATTTTTCAATATTTCCAAACCCAACTTCTGAAGAATTTACAATTGAACTTACGAGTCAAATTGAAAAAATTACAATTACTAATTCAATTGGTCAACCGATCTATTCTAAAGATAATCCATGCCAAATCGAACACATCAATTCAAACCTATGGCCTTCGGGAATATATATTATTACACTACTTAACTCAAAAGGTGAAGTATTTTCGGACAAACTCATCAAATCAAACAATTAAGTTATTTTAGCTAAAAATTGATTTGGCGAATGAAAGAAGTTGAAAATTACATTGAAATTAATCGACGAACATGGAATGAAAAAACAACCGTTCATTTTGATTCAGAATTTTACAATGTTAAAGAATTTATTGCCGGGGGAAATTCATTAAATTCAATTGAACTGGATTTATTAGGAGATGTTTCCAATAAGAAAATTCTTCATTTGCAGTGTCATTTCGGTCAAGATTCCATTTCACTTTCTCGCATGCACGCTGATGTAACAGGAGTTGATTTATCAGACAAAGCAATTGAAAAAGCAACTGAGCTGACTGAATTATGTGGCGAAAATGTTCGATTCATTTGTTCAGATATTTATGAATTAGAAAAGCACCTTGACGAGCAATTTGATATTGTTTTTACATCCTATGGTACAATAGGTTGGCTACCAGATTTAAATAAATGGTCGAAAATTATTGATCGTTTTTTAAAGCCTTCTGGTCGATTTGTTTTTGCCGAATTTCATCCAGTCGTTTGGATGTTTGATGACGATTTCACAGAAGTTAAATATCACTATTTTAATGTTCATCCAATCATCGAAATTGAAGAGGGAACCTATGCTGATAAAACAGCTAATTTGTCTGAAAAATACTGTTGCTGGAACCACAGTTTAGCGGATGTTTTCCAATCTTTAATGAAGGTTGGTTTGACAATTGAGAGTTTTCAAGAATTTGATTATTCACCTTATAACTGTTTTAATAAAACGGTCCAATTAGATAAAAAAAAATACCAACTTCAACCGTTCGGAAATAAAATACCTTTGGTTTATTCATTAAGTGCAACTAAAGTTTAAAATCAAACGTCTCGAAATAGAATTCACCATAAGTTTAACATCCTTAAATTATGTTTTGACTCAAAATTTATTAATTTTACAATTCTCTTTATTTTCATAATTAGTATTAATAGTTACAAATTATATTGCATGTTTAACAACTTGAAAATGAAAAAAATAACCCTTTTTGGTTTATTTTTCCTTCTTTTGAACCAATTATCTTTTGGACAAAGCAAATTTGAATTAACTTCTGAATGGAAATTAATTGAATCAAAAAACGATGTTAATTTTTATGTAAAACGTGCAGAATGCAAAATTGAAGGATTAGAAAAACCTTTGGTTTATACGTTTATGAAAGTAGAAAATCTTTCTTCAACGGAAAAAAACCTAACCTATAACTTCGGTCTTCAATATTTTGAAGGTTGTAGTGGTTGCTCGGAAGGATACGAGTTTTATTATACATTGAAAGTTCCGGCACATTCTACAACAGAAGGTGATTGTACATTCAGTACTAAAGAATTGATTCGTTTAATTTACAATCCAAATTTAGCTGGAGGTTGGAAATTTGAACAACCAGTAATTAAAAATTTAATCGTTGAATAATAAGGCCATGAAAAAAATATTCACTGCACTCTTTCTAGGTTTGTCATTCAACGGTTTCGTGAATGCTCAATCTTCATGTACAATTACAATTACACCGATGGATTCAACAGTCTGTATTGGTGATTCTGTTTTGATAACTTCTGTTTCTAATCTATTGAATGCAGGACAATCGTTCAACTTTAACAGCGCAAGTATTCCTACAGGTTGGTCTGCAGCAGGTGGAACAAGCTTTTCTACTCCGTGTGGTCAAAATCCTACAAATACACCTTATTACTGGGCTTCCTCTGCTGGTTCAGGCACTCCAGGAATTACAAGTGCTGCATATGATGTTTTTTGTGGTGGTGTTCTTTCGTTCGATATGGTATATGCACTTCAGGCAGGTCCAGTCCCTTGTGAAGGACCTGATGAGGAAGATGAGGGTGTTTCACTTCAATATTCAATAGATGGTGGAGTAACATGGATAGACATCGTTTATTACTCTCCAGGAGGTTTTCAATTACCATCAAATCCTAATACTTCAACAAGTATTGTTGCAGCTGGACAAGCAACTCCTTATACAACTTGGAGCACATTCACCGTTCCAATTCCATTGGCTGCACAAACAACTTCAACAGCTTTCCGTTGGATTCAAGCGCAATCTTCTGGTACTTGCTGTGACAACTGGGGAATAGAAGATATCGTGATTAACGCAACCGGAACACCTTGTGGATCAAACACAGTTGTAAACTGGGATAACGGCCTAACTGATACTGATTCTTTTTGGGCAGTTCCAACTGGTGATACGACTTTCCAAGCAATGGTGTATGATACTTTAGGAAATTATCAGTGTACTTCTCAAATTGTAACTATAAATGTTTTTCCTGATGCAATGACCTATTCATTGGCTGACACAGTTTATTCTTACTGTCCAACTTTTTCACCAACTGTAGGTGTAACAAATATCGGTAATTCAACTGGACCTTACACGTATGATTGGTCAACTCCAAGTACAACTAATCCAACTGTTTTACCTTCTTCAGGTTTAGAACATGATACATTAACTTATTATGTTACAATTCATGATGGATGTAACTATGTGCGACAAGATAGTGTTGTTTTGGTAATCAACCAGTTACTAGCTGTTGATACAATGTACTCGTTTCCTGCTAGTGCATGTGAAGCCGATGGCGCTGTTTCTGGAGTTGCAGCAGGAACAACGGTTACTCCAGCACATGGTGTAATTTATAACTGGACAGGCCCAGGACCTAATAGTCCAAACTTTATAAATGCATCTGTTTGGACAGATTTGCCGTCTGGGTGGTATTATTTTACAGTTGAAGATGCTGTTTGTACGGTTACAGATTCTGTGTTTATTGATATGTTGAATCCACCAATTGCATCTTTTACAGCTGATGTGCAAGCTGGTTGTAATCCATTAGAGGTTACCTTTACCAATTCAAGTCAAAATTCTACAAGTTACTATTACGATTTCGGAAATGGTAATACGGCCACAGTTAATGACTTAAGTTCTCAAACACAAACTTATACTTCGAGTGCAACAGTAATGTTGGTGGCGCTTTCTTCTCCTACATGTGGAGATACAGCATACACAACAATTGCAATTGTAGAGTGTGGATGTACAAATCCTTTAGCCTTGAATTATGATCCAACTGCTATGGTTGATGACGGAAGTTGTATTTTACCTGTACCAGTTATAGTAGTACCGAATGTGTTTACACCAAATGGTGACCAAATGAACGATTTATTCTATTTGGACGTAACGAATCAGTCTAATGTCACTTTAACTATTATCAACCGTTGGGGTAATAAAATGTTCGAAGGAACAGGAATGAATCCAGCTTGGAACGGAAAAACAGAAAGTGGAGCCGCTGCTGATGAAGGAACTTATTTCTACAAATATTTAGTCACAGGAGTTGATGGTTCAGAGTACACAGGACATGGTTTCCTTCAATTAGTTAGAAAATAAATAATTATACAAATTAAGAAAGGCCTTCAGAAATGAAGGCCTTTTTTATTGCTGTTCTTTATAGCTTTTTACACGATTCAATGCGTTCAATCTGATATCTTCCCAAAATAAATTGATATCCCCTACATGATAATGTTTCATGGTGAATACAAGATATCGAAATGGAAAATGAGGAGTTGAAATCCAAATTATTCCATTTCCTAAATGTGTTGAGAAACTGTGATCATAAAATTTTCCATTAGAAAATAAAAATCCTTTATGCAGTTCTCGTCCAGCCACTTTTGTAGTATCCCAAGTTACAGGATTAATGCATGCCTTGTTCTTGTAAAAAACATACGATTCCTTATCCAACTTGCGTTTGAACGTATTCCACGTTACAAATCCACCTGTTTGAGAAGAATCCGTCATCAACGGTATTGTTTGAAATTGATTCTTTTCGAAACCAATTCCCGGAATGTATGCTGCTATCAATTTATTTTGAAGTTCTTTACCATCGAAATAATCTCGGAGAATAAATCCCAAATGTGTTGATCCTTGGCTATGCCCTACTAAAATAATCCCCTTTCCCTTGTTGTAGTGTTCAAGATAATATTCAAAAGCAGATTTCACATCCTCATAAGCAAACATCAAAGCTTCTTTTCCACCTTTTTCCAATTCATAATAAGAACGTAAATGAGCTTGTCGATAAAAAGGAGCATAGATGTTTCCAGCTTCAAAAAAAGCGGATAGTTGAAATTGAATTGGACCATTCAATACCATTTTGTGTTGAACAGAATCCTCCATTTCCACATTCCAACGCTTGTCCTTTTTATCTGTTAAAAGTGTTGGATAAACAAAAAACACATCAATTGAATCATTCAAGGATTTTGCTCCAAAACGCTCTAATTGTTCTGGGTAATTCCCTGGTAAAACTGCCCAATTGTAAGGCTTAGAATAATCAACTGCGATCGTATCACGTTGAGAAAAAACTCCATAAACAGGAAAAATCAGAAAGAACAGAAAAGAAAAAATGTGAATTCTGTTATTAATCAAATTAGTTTTCATTTTTGTATTTTTCAACGATTGCGTCAACGCATTTCATTCCATCGATCGCCGCTGAGATGATTCCTCCTGCGTAACCTGCACCTTCTGCGCATGGATAAAGACCTGAAATTTCGATATGTTCAAGTGTTTCTATACTTCTAGGAATTGAAATTGGTGAAGATGTTCTTGATTCAGGTGCATGCAAAACAGCATCATTTGTCAAATAACCTTTCATTTTATTTCCAAAATCCCTGAATGCTCGGCGTAATCGATCAGCAATGAATTCTGGAAAAACTTCGTCCATTTCGACACTCACAATTCCCGGCTGATAGGATGAACGTGGAAAGTCTTTTGATTTTTTTCGTTGAACAAAATCCAACATGCGTTGTGCAGGAACTCTTTGTGTTTTACCTGCTAATTCCCATGCTCTTTTTTCAATTTCCTTTTGAAAATTCAAACAAATAAATGGATCATTTTCTTTACCTGGAAAGTCTGAAGGTGAAACACTCACAACAATACCTGAATTTGAAAATGGATTATTGCGTTTTGAAGGTGACCAACCGTTTGTTACCACTTCTTCTTGTTGCGTAGCACAAGGAGCAACAATTCCTCCTGGACACATACAAAATGAATATACGCCTCTCCCATCAACTTGAGTAACCAATGAATAAGAAGCTGGCGGAACAAAATCATCGTTCAATCGTCCATGGTATTGTATCGAATCAATTAAATCTTGTGTATGTTCAATGCGTACACCCAACGCAAATGGTTTTGCTTCTATTTTCACACCTCGTGAATGCAATAACTCAAAGACATCACGAGCAGAATGGCCTGTTGCTAAAATTACATCGTCAAACTGATGCCATTCAGAACCATTAATTTTAATTGAACGAATCGCACTATTTTCAATTTTTAAATCCGTTAATTTCGATTCAAAATGTACCTCACCACCAAATTTGATAATTTCTTCGCGCATTGCAACAATTATATTCGGTAATTTATTCGTTCCAATATGCGGATGAGCATCCACCAAAATATCCTTTTCAGCACCAAAATGGACAAACCATTTCAAAGCCTTTTCTACATCACCACGTTTTTTTGAGCGTGTGTATAATTTTCCGTCTGAATAGGTTCCTGCTCCTCCTTCTCCAAAACAGTAATTGGATTCAGCATTTACAATTCCTTCTTTATTTAACTTGGCTAAATCTCTTCTTCGAGATCGAACGTCTTTTCCTCGTTCGAAAACGATTGGCTTAAGCCCAAGTTCCAAACAACGCAATGCAGCAAACAATCCTGCTGGTCCAGCACCAATGATTGCCACTGCTTTCTTATTTTTACAATCCGATGGTTTAAAAACTAGTTCACTTTTTAGTGCTTCACCATTCATATAAACATCAAAAGAACAATTCAGTTTAATTTGACGTTTACGGGCATCTATACTTCGTTTTTTCCATTCAAATGTAAAATTCTCAGACTTTAATCCTAATACTTGTTGAATTCGAGCCTTCAAAAAAACTTGATCCTCAACTTGCTCTGGTAAAATTTGAAACTGAACGTTAAGACTCATGTTATCCTTCGAAAATAAAAGAAACCCACCAAACTCTGTTATACAGTAAATCAATTGGTTTAGACGGTGGTGTGTTATCTTGGATAAATGAATTGATTAACCCGTGTGAATATTTCAATTCAATTCCAAATTTAAAATAGGGAGCAAAAAACTCAACTCCTCCACCAACTTGACCTTGTAAATCGTGTTTCTTTATTTTAATAAATGGATCAATAAAACTTTGTGAAGCATCCTGTTGAGACTGTAAATCGATGGAGTATTGACCACCCAACAAAACGTACGAGGCAAAATTATTGTAGCGTAAGGTTCTAAATTGAAACATCAACGGAAAATCCAAATTGGTTGAATTCACGCGCTCTTCTTCTTTTAGATCAAACGTTTTAGTTGGGTCTGGATTTGTGTAAGTATATTCGATTGCTCTTTCTTGAAATGATAATGTTGGTAAAAAACGTAAACGAACAACTGGTGTCCCTAATTTCAGCGTTGAAACAATTCCTACTTGTCCACCCGGTTGAGAATTGATTACTAATGACTTTAGACCATACAACGCATAGGCATCTTCAACGGGATAAGCCGTAAAACTTGCAGAATTGAAACCCAACATGAATCCAAAATGCAAAGTTCTTTCATCAAAACGACGATAATTCATTGGCTTTTCCTTTTGAGAAAATCCATTAATAGAATAGAACATCAGTAAAATGAAAACGCCTTTCTTCATAGCGTTTAGAACGTATGTCTTTTTTCGATATTGTATGTCAAGGATTGACTGCATTATTTTGTTCCACTGTAGATTGTTGCAATTCCACCTGAAACCAAACGCGATTGAACATTTTTATATCCTAGCGATTTCATGATATTTTTAAAATCTTCTCCTTCAGGAAAAGCAGCAACCGATTCAGGTAAATAGGCATAGGCTTTTTCATCTTTCGAAATTCGCTTTCCGAAGAAAGGAATAATGTATTTTGAATGGAAGGCATAATACTGTTTTACAGGAAATTTCTTTGGTTTTGAAAATTCCAAAATGATTAATTTTCCTTCTGGTCGCACAACACGAAGCATTTCTGCTAATCCTTTTTCAAGATTTTCGTAGTTACGCACACCAAAACCAACAGTCAAAGCATCGAAGTAATTGTCATCAAATGGCAAATCTTCAGAATCACCCAAACGCATTGTAATTATGTTATCGAAGCCATTCTTTTTCATTTTTTGTCGACCAACCTCTAACATTCCTTCTGAAATGTCCATTCCAACAATTTCTTTTGGATGCAATTTCAAACTTTGAATAGCAAAATCGCCTGTTCCACTTGCCAAATCCAAAATACGTTCTGGTTTGATTTCACGCAGCATATTTACTGCTTTACGACGCCAAATCTTATCAATGCCTAAGGATAAAAAATGATTTAAAAAGTCATATTTTTTTGAAATGTTGTTGAACATCTCTGCCACTTCTTCTTTCTTCGAACGATCAACATCACCGTATGGCTTTACTACTTTTCTTTCTGACATGCTATTTATTTTCTGCAACAAAAGCTGCAATTATACCTTAAACACTTAAGTCAAGGATAAAGTTTATTAGTTCAATAATTTTATTGTTTCTTCCAATAATTGCTTTTTACTAATTGAAACAACACCACTTTTCTCGCAAACCAATCCACCTGCAATATTGGAGATTTCAGCGATTAATCCGGATTCTAATCCAATTACCAAACAAAGTGTCGCAATTGAAATAACCGTATCTCCTGCTCCACTCACATCTGCAATGTTGCGAATATGGGCTTGGGCATAATTCTTTTTATCAGCCTTCTTGATGAAAACGCCATGTTCAGAAAGTGTCACAAACGAAATTTGGTTATTCAATTTAGCTTCTAATTCATCAATGGCTTCTTCAAATTTCTTTGGTTCTTTAACGAATGAAAAATCTACACCTAAACCTTCTTTTAATTCCTTTAAATTCGGCTTAAACAATGTCACATTCTTGTATTCGAAAAAATTATCTTTCTTCGGATCAACCGTTGTTACGATGCCATTTTCATTCGCCAATTTAATCACAGACGAAATGATTACAGGCGTTAATACACCTTTGTTGTAATCTTCAAAAATGATTCCATCCAATCCTGATGCAATTAATCTTTTGACTAAATCTAACAAAGCCGATTCTTCATTCGATGAAATTGGATTTGTTTGTTCTGAATCGATCCGCAACAATTGCTGATTATTACCGATTACTCGCGTTTTAACAGTTGTTTTACGTCTTTCGCTAAACACTAATCCTTCAGAAGAAATATTGGCTTGTTCTAATAGATTTTTCAAATCAATACCATAAGAATCAGTTCCAACAACAGAGCAGATAACAGGCTTTGCTCCCATCGCTTCAAGATTGATTGCAACATTTGCTGCTCCGCCCAAGCGATCTTCTACTTTTTCAAGGCTAACAATTGGAACTGGCGCTTCAGGACTAATGCGATTAACTTTTCCACGCATGTAAGCATCAATCATCACATCCCCGATTACGAGAATGCGCTTTCCATTGAATTGCTCAAATACTGATTTAAAATCCATCAATTTAATTTTGCTAATGCTGCTTTAATGCGTTTCATTGCTTCTGTTAGCGTTTCTTCAGATGCTGCATACGAAATACGAATACAATTTGGATCACCAAAAGCATCACCTGTAACTAGTGCAACTAATGCTTCAGACAACAAATACAAACACATATCATCTGCATTGTGCACTGTGAATCCATTGTATGATTTACCAAAGAATGAAGAAATTTCTGGAAAGACGTAAAACGCTCCAACTGGAACATTTGCATTTACACCGGGCATTTCATTCAACGCGGATAAAACTAATCTTCTACGATTATTAAATGCTGCAATCATATCTTTTAAAACTGAAGGATCAGCTTTCATCGCTGCGATTGCAGCTTTTTGAGTTATTGAACAAGTTCCAGAAGTGAACTGACCTTGCACTTTATTGCAAGCATCTGCAATTACTTTGGGAGCACCAATATAACCTAAACGCCATCCTGTCATCGCCCAAGCTTTTGAAACACCATTAATCGTTACAACTTGGTTATAAACTTCTGGGAATTGCGCTAAACTTTCGTGTTTACCAATAAAATTAATGTGTTCATAAATCTCATCCGAAATCACAACAATATGCGGGTAATTTTTCAAAACATCCGCTAAATCTTTTAATTCTTCTTTTGTATAAACAGAACCTGTCGGATTACAAGGAGTTGAGAAAATCAACATTTTAGTTTTCGACGTTATTGCTGCCTCCAACTGTTTACCGTTGATTTTAAAATCATTCTCAATTCCAGCATTGATAACAACTGGTGTTCCTTCTGCAACTTTAACAATTTCTACATATGAAACCCAATATGGTGCAGGAACAATTACTTCATCACCAGGACCAACAATTGACAAAACAACATTTGCAATGGATTGCTTGGCTCCAGTTGAAACAACAATTTGATCTTTTGTATAATCCAAGCCATTATCACGTTTAAATTTCAATGAAATACTTTCACGCAAATCGTCATAACCCGGAACTGGCGTGTACATCGTGAAATTGTTTTCCATTGCTTCAACAGCGGCATCTTTAATAAATTGAGGCGTAAAGAAATCTGGCTCCCCTAAACTCAAGGAAATAATATCTTTTCCTTCTGCTTTTAACTCTCTACTTTTTCTCGACATCGCAATCGTAGCCGATTCTTCCATTGCCAACAGGCGTTCAGACAATTGTATCATTTCTTGGTGCGTAATTTTCATGCAAATCTAAGCAATATTGAAGGAAGAATTACGACTTACCTCCTAAAATTAAAGGAAGAATTCAAGAACAATTTGTGGATAAAAGTCAATCATGTTGAAATTTCAATCAATCTTATATTTGTAATTTTGTACTTAAGATGAGTGACGAGAAATTTATTGATATCAAACGTTTGATTCAAAGCAAAAGTCCTAAGCTAGCAAAATGGCTTCCTGGCTTTGTTATTTCCTATTTAAAACGCATTCTTCATCAAGATGAAATCAATGATTTTTTGGTCAAACACAAAGATGATTTCAATGCAGATTTCTGCACAGAAGTTATCAAGTATTTCAATATTCAAATTGAAGTAAAAGGCATTGAAAACATTCCAAAGGATGGAAAAGTAATTATTGCAATGAACCATCCGCTTGGTGGAATGGATGCTATAGCTTTTGTTTCAGCTTTACAAAGCCACCGTACCGATTTAAAATTTATCGTAAATGATTTGTTAATGAATCTTACAAACCTGCGCGGTCTTTTTGTCGGAGTTAACAAGCACGGAAAAAATGAAGTGTCTGTGCGCCAACAAATTCATGATGTATTCGAAAGTGACGAAGCGGTTTGTATATTCCCTGCAGGATTGGTAAGTCGAAAAGTGAAAGGTGAAGTGCGTGATTTGGATTGGAAAAAAACATTTGTTACTTATTCTATTCGAATGGATCAACCCATCGTTCCAGTTTTTATCGATGGTGAATTATCCAATTTTTTTTACCGTCTGGCGAATTTTAGAAAATTCATCGGTATAAAAGCAAATATTGAAATGCTTTACCTTTCAAATGAATTGTTTAAGCAGCGTAATAAAAAAATGACATTTACAATTGGAAAACCTATCTTACCAAGTGAATTTAACAAAAATCGCCCTGAACGTGATTTGGCCCAAGATGTAAAAGCGATGGTTTACGACCTTGCTAAAAAATAAGATTATGGAAAATATTATTGCCCCAATAGATAAGGAGATTATAAAATCTGAACTCACTCAAGATCGGTTTGTGCGAAAAACACGTAAAGGTGATAACGAGATTTACATAATTGATCAACACAATGCACCGAATACATTACAAGAAATTGGTCGTTTACGCGAAGTAACATTCCGTGCTTCTGGTGGTGGAACAGGTTTACCCGTTGATTTAGATGAATTTGATACGAACGAAAAATGTTACAAGCAATTAATCGTTTGGTCACCTGAAGATGAAGAAATAGTTGGTGGATATCGTTACATTAAATGTTCAGAAGCGATTGATGAAAAAACAGGAGAAATTTTGCTTTCTACTACGCATTATTTTGATTTTTCAGATAAATTCATCGCAGATTATTTACCTTATACCATTGAACTGGGGAGATCATGGGTTCAGCCAAATTTCCAACCGACTGTAAATCCACGCAAAGGATTATTTGCTTTGGACAACATTTGGGATGGTTTAGGCGCATTGGTAATTTTTAATCCTGAAATCAAGTATTTCTTTGGAAAGGTTACAATGTATCCGAATTACAATACTACAAGCCGAGATTTCTTGTTGCACTTTATGAATCACTATTTTCCAGATAAAGAAAACTTAATGAAACCATTTCATCCTTTAGTTCAGAATTATGACCGTGCATATGTTGAAGGGCAATTGAAAGGCTTGGATTTTAAAGACGGATTCAAAGTGTTGAACAGCGCAGTTCGTGAAAACGGTGAATTCATTCCACCTCTTGTAAATATCTACATGAATTTGTCTCCAACAATGAAAACATTTGGAACAGCAGTGAATCCTGAATTCGGAAATGTTGAAGAAACCGGAATTTTAGTAACCATTGCTGATATTTTCGAAGAGAAAAAGGAGCGTCACATGCAACTGTGATACTTTTAATCCTCCGTTAAACAAGTAATCTTCACAATCTTACCTATCATACAAATCGATCCTCCGTCGACTTCTTCGTATTTTACGTGCAAGTCTTTTCCTTCGACGAATTCAATTTCAAATTCGGTCAAGTTTTGCGCTTCCAAATAGGAATTATCATTCAATTGCAAGACCCAATCACAACCATCCATACCTGTTTTGTTGCGCATTTTCACATGCACAGAACCGCTACAAGCATCATCGGTAGAACAAGAGGCAACAAGTCCAACGAGCGAAAATAACAATAGAAGCTTTTTATTTAAATATCTGTAACTAATTGGTGTTTTTCAATCAATTTTCGCATATTTATCAAAGCATAACGCATTCTTCCTAAAGCAGTATTGATACTAATATCTTCCGCTTCAGCAATGTCTTTAAAAGACATATCTCTGAAAATTCGCATCTTTAAAATATCCCGCTGAGAAGCTGGCAGATGATCTATTAAATCAACCATTTGTTTCTCCAACTCATCGTAAGACATTGTTTCTTGAATATTTTTATCTTCCAAAGAAAGCGTACTAAAAATATTGAAGTCATCTTTTGTTGAAGAAGACTCAGAAATCATTCGAACTTTGTTGCTTTTACGGAAATGGTCGATTACCAAGTTGTGAGCAATGCGCATTGCCCAAGGTAAAAATTTACCTTCTTCGTTATAAGATCCAGCTTTTAATGTATTAATGATTTTTACAAATGTTTCTTGAAAAACATCTTGCGCCAAATCAGCATCGCGTAATTTCAAATACACAAATCTGTAAATTTTATCCTTATGACGCATTAACAATACTTCAAAGGCTTTTTCGTTTCCGTCAATATATGATGTGATCAACTCACGGTCATCCATACGCTTCATAATCATAACTTCTCGTTTAGTAGTTTAAATCTTAGAACTTATTAGCGTATACGTGTTTTATAGGCGACCTTTATTTAGAATTATATTCGCTAAAGTACAAACTAAAATGAATTTTCCAAAAAAAAATGAAACTTTTTCTTTTTATTGCGTTTAGAACAAGTCTTTCCTAAAACTGTTTTATCTTTGAAGTCCTTCGCAAACAGTTATGTCAAAACAAAAATTCATTGAAGTTAAAGGTGCCCGTGTTCACAATTTAAAAAACATGGATGTGTCAATTCCTCATGGGAAAATGACTGTAATTACTGGACTTTCAGGATCTGGTAAATCATCTTTGGCTTTTGATACTTTGTATGCTGAAGGACAACGTCGCTATATCGAAAGTTTATCATCTTATGCCCGTCAGTTTTTAGGGAAATTAAATAAACCTGAAACTGACTATATCAAAGGAATTGCCCCTGCTGTTGCGATTGAACAAAAGGTTATTTCTAGTAATCCGCGTTCTACGGTTGGAACAACAACTGAGATTTATGATTATTTAAAAATCCTTTTTGCGCGTGTTGGTCGCACTATCTCTCCTATTTCTGGAAATGAAGTAAAAAAACACAGCGTTTCTGATGTCGTTGATTATTTAAAAACCTTGCCAGAAGGAGAAAAAGCCTTGATTGTTTGTTCAATTAATGGTTTTGAAAAATATGGCGTTGAACGTCAATTGGATTTGTTGAAGCAACAAGGATACATTCGTTTGTTATTGAACAATGAGATTTTAGACCTGGATGAAACAATTGCCAATCAACCAAAAGGAATTGAAAATGCATTATTGGTAATTGATCGTTTATCGGTTGTTTTTAATGAAGAAAACGAGTCGCGTTATGCTGATTCCATTTCACTAGCTTTTTTAGAAGGTCATGGTGATTGTTCGATTATTCTCATGAAGGACTTTTCAAAAGTTGATTTCTCGAATCGCTTTGAATTGGATGGAATGGAATTCCAGGAACCAAATGAGCATTTCTTTACGTTCAATAATCCTTTTGGTGCGTGTAAAACGTGTGAAGGCTTTGGTCAAGTAATAGGAATTGATCCTGCATTAGTAATTCCAAATGAGAATTTATCTGTTTACGAAGGAGCTGTGGCGCCCTGGAAAGGTGAATCAATGGGCGAATACTTGAATGAATTGGTATTTAATGCAAAGAAATTTGATTTTCCGATTCATCGCGCCTATTCAGAATTAACAGAAAAAGAAAAAGAAGTTCTTTGGAACGGAAACAAGTACTTTACAGGAATCAATGGCTTTTTCAAATTTGTAGAAAGTCAAACCTATAAAATTCAATACCGTGTGATGCTTTCGCGCTATCGTGGAAGAACGGAATGTCCAGATTGTAAAGGAACACGTTTAAGAAAAGATGCCAATTACGTAAAAGTTGATGGTCATTCAATTACCGATGTTGTCTTAATGCCAATTGAAGAAAGTCACGCCTTGTTTTCTGGTTTGAATTTAAGCGATTATGATCGTCAAGTTTCTAAACGTATTTTACCAGAAATCATCAGTCGTTTGAGCTTTTTGAAAGATGTTGGCTTGGGATATTTGACCTTAAATCGTCAATCGAATTCACTTTCTGGTGGAGAATCACAACGCATCAACTTGGCAACTTCTTTGGGAAGTAGTTTGGTTGGTTCCATGTACATTTTGGATGAACCATCCATTGGTTTACATCCAAAAGATACAGCTCGATTGATAAAAGTTCTTCATAATCTGCGCGATTTAGGAAATACTGTAATCGTTGTTGAACACGAAGAAGAAATGATGCAAGCTGCCGATGAAATCTTAGACATTGGACCAATGGCAGGAATGTTTGGTGGTGAAGTTGTTTTTCAAGGAAAACACGATCAGTTGATTCATGCCTCCAACAGCTTAACTGCGGATTATTTGACTGGAAAACGTTCAATTCCGATTCCAAAAAAACGAAGAGCGGTAAAAAATAAAGTTACAATTACAGGTGCACGTCAATACAATTTGAAAAACATTACCGTTGACATTCCATTGTTCAATTTGGTTTGTGTAACCGGTGTTAGTGGCTCTGGAAAATCGACATTGATTAAAGAAATTGTTTACCCAGCTTTACGAAAAGAATTAGGCGTATTTGGCGATTCGATTGGAAATTTTGGTCAAATTACCGGTGATTTAAAATTGGTAAAAGCGATTGAATTTGTGGATCAAAATCCAATCGGTAAATCATCAAGAAGTAATCCAATTACGTACGTTAAAGCATTTGATGATATTCGTGATTTATTCGCAAAACAGCCCTTGGCAAAAATGCGTGGTTACAAACCTGGATTTTTCTCATTCAATGTGGAAGGCGGACGTTGTGAAATGTGTGAAGGAGAAGGAGAAATCACGGTTGGAATGCAATTCATGGCAGATGTTCACTTAGAATGTGAAACATGTTCTGGTAAACGCTACAAACAAGAAACTTTAGAGGTTGAATACAGGGGAATCAACATCGCCGATTTATTGGAAATGGACATTCAAACTGCTTTAGATTTCTTTAAAGCGGGAAAAGACAAACTGGAAGATAAAATCGTTGAGAAAATACAACCATTGGTTAATGTTGGCTTGGGTTATTTAAAAGTTGGACAATCTTCAAGTACCCTTTCTGGTGGAGAAGCACAACGTATAAAATTAGCATCCTTTTTATCGAAAGGATTCAATGCACCTTCTACCCTATTTATTTTTGATGAGCCAACAACTGGCTTGCATTTTCACGATATCGATAAATTGATTATTGCCTTTAATTCTTTAATTGATGCGGGTCATTCAATTGTAGTTATTGAACACAATACCGAAGTAATCAAATGTGCGGATCACGTGATTGATTTGGGACCTGAAGGCGGAAAAAATGGAGGAAATATTTTGTTTACAGGAACACCAGAGGAATTAATCGAACAAACAGATAATTCAACCGGACAATTCTTGAAGCCGAAATTGATTTAAAAAGTTTTACGCTTTTTCTACAAACAAATCATCCTCTTTAATGAACAATTCTTTTTCGCTTCGTGCAATTACAGCCGATGCCAAACAGTTTCCAAGAACGTTCACGGATGTTCGTCCCATATCCATTAATGCATCCACAGCCAGAATAATACTCGCACTTTCCGGATTCAATCCTTCGATATCACCTACAGTTCCAGCGAGAATAACGAAAGACGCACCACGAACCCCAGCAACTCCTTTAGAAGTTAGCATAAGTGTAAAACAGATTCCAATTTGTTCACCAATTGTGAGGTGAATTCCTGCCATTTGCGCAACAAAGACGGTTGCCATCGATAAATACAAGGTTGTTCCATCCAAGTTGAAACTATAGCCCGTTGGAAGTACAAAGGCTACAATCTTCTTTGGAACTCCAAAACGTTCCATATTTTCCATTGCAATTGGCAAAGCAGCTTCACTACTTGCCGTTGCAAAGGCCAAGGTAACTGGTTCAGTGATAGCTTTCACAAACTTCATAATTGGAATACGAGCAATCAAGGCAATTGGAACCAAAACAACCGTTATAAATACAATTAATGCGACATATAACGTTCCTACCAATTTCATTAAATCAAAGAGCACTCCGACTCCCGACTTGGCGACTGTACTAGCAAGCGCTCCAAAAACAGCCAATGGTGCGAGATACATAACAATATCGGTAAACTTAAACATTACTTCGGAAAGGCTTTCTGTCCAACTCAACATAGCATTTTTGTGCTGAACATTTTTTACCATACTCAAACCGATCGCGAAAACAACTGAGAAAACAACGATTTGTAAGACTTGATTTTCAGCCATTGATTTCGCAATATTCTCAGGAAAAATCTCAATTAAGT
>JBDLVK010000131.1:0-38262 GCA_039804825.1 Bacteroidota bacterium | reverse complement strand
TCAACGATTTTCGTGTCGTAAATACATTCATCCGTGTATCAATATTGGGAAGACGAATCGACAAAACTATTCCTTTTTGTTGAAGTTCCGCTTTTTTTTCTATATTTTTGTACTGTTTTTAAGAATCTAAAATTCATGCAGAAAAAGAAAGTACTTTTTGTATCTCAGGAGATTGCACCTTTTTTACCAAAATCAGAAGTTTCAAGTATAGCAAGAAGATTACCACAAGGTATTCAGGAAGCAGGAAAAGAAATCCGCGTTTTTACTCCACGTTTTGGAAGTATCAACGAACGTCGCCATCAACTTCATGAAGTGATTCGTTTGTCAGGAATGAACTTAATCATCGACGACACAGATCACCCACTAATTATTAAAGTTGCATCTATCTCAGCTGCAAGAATGCAGGTTTATTTCATCGATAACGATGAATATTTTAAACGTAAAAACTGTGTTACTGATGATAAGGGCGAATATTACGAAGACAACGATGAGCGTTCAATGTTCTTTTGTCGAGGTGTTCTAGAAACAGTGAAAAAACTTGGTTGGCAGCCCGACGTAATTCATTGTCACGGTTGGATGACAGTATTAATGGCTTTGTACATCAAAAAATTATATTCAAAAGATCCACATTTTGCAGATACTAAAGTTGTATTGAGTTTATACAACGATGGGTTTAACAAAAATTGGGATGAGCGTTTTGCGGATAAACTTAAATTTGACGGGTTCGATGATGAAATTGTTAGTCAATTGAAAGATTCTAGCTACGAAAATATTATTCGTGTTATGACAAAATATGCGGATGGAATTAACGTTGCTAGTGAAGAGTTATCGCCTGAACTAAGAACAATTTTTGACGAAGCGACATGTTTGAAACAGGATTTTGTTCCAGAAGAAAATCAAACAAAAGTGATGTCTGAATTTTTTAATAAAGTAATTGAAGAAACTGTACTCATATAAAATGAATTTTAGTTACCCCAATTCGTGGCGGAAGGTTTTTGGACTTTCCGCTACTTTTTTAATGGCACTTTTGGTTTCCACTTCTTGTAAAAAGAAAGATACAACACTTGGGAATGATGTACTTGACCCAAATTCGTTGTTAAATTCAACACAAGTCGACACGTTCGAATTAACTACTTTTTCTATCGCTGAAGACTCACTGATTTCTGACAATCCAGCATATGGTGTATTAGGATCGTACAATGACCCTAAATTTGGAAAAGTTGACGCAAGTTTCTATACCCAGTTTATTCTTTCGGGTACAAGCCCAAATTTTGGCGATATTTCAACTATCACAATTGATTCAATGATGCTCGGTTTGCAATATGTTGATTTTTACGGTGAATTGAGTCCTCAAACAGTCGAAGTCTATCAAATGACCGAAGACATCAATATTGATTCAACCTATTATTCTTTTGAACATAAAAATCACTCTAGCACCAACTTAGTCATGCCGGGTTATGGAACGTTCACACCAAACCCAACAGGTGAAACAATTATCGGTGAAGATACAGTAGATGCTCAATTGAGAATACGTTTGAACAATTCTTTAGCTACACAATTCATCAATGAATCGGCAGTTGTAGGTGGAACAAATTTTACTTCAAATGACAATTTTCAAGCTTATTTCAAGGGGATTTATGTGAAAGTGAACAATGGATCTCAACCAAGCGGAAAAGGTGGTGTTTTCTATTTTAACTTGAGTAATTCGTCGTCAAAAATGACCATTTATTACACGCAAGATGGAGTTCAAAAAACGTTTGATTTCTTAATTTCATCCGATTGTGCAGATTTTAATCATGTAGATATCGACAATACTGGAAAACCAGTACAGAATGTTATTAATGATACCATTTCAGGGCAAAAAGAATTTTACGCTCAAGCATTCAAAACACGTGCAATAGTTCGTATTCCAGGACTTAAAAATCTTCCGAAAAAAGCAGTAATCCATCGTGCTGAATTGATTCTTCCGATTCAATACCAAACTGGTGCAAAATACCTTCCAAGTGATGAATTATCTGTTTCTGTTCGCATAAACAACATTCTCTCAGGTATCGGTGTTTTTGGATTCTATGATAACTACACAAAAAGCTATACGGTTGATTGCCGCAACTATGTTCAAGCATTAGTTTCAGGTGAAATTTCAACAACAGAACTAATTTTATCCCCGAGATATTTTATAACTTCAGCCGAACGTGTGATCTTTAATGGTCCAAACACAATCAACAAGAAAAAACCTCAAATAGTGGTCACCTATACTCAATATTAATTATGTGTGGAATTGTAGCTTACATTGGTAAAAAACAAGCATATCCGATTATATTAAAAGGATTAAAACGATTAGAATACCGTGGTTATGACAGTGCTGGAATCGCATTGTTAAACGAAGGTTCTATTAACTTATACAAAAGACAAGGAAAAGTATCCAATCTTGAAGCTTTTGCTGCTGATCAAGATACTGAAGGATGTGCTGGAATTGGGCATACACGCTGGGCGACACATGGTGCCCCAAATGACATCAATGCTCACCCTCATTATTCAACAGATGGCTCAATTGCTCTAATTCACAATGGAATCATTGAGAATTATGATACCTTGAGAAAAGAACTTGTTAACCTTGGTTACGTATTTAAAAGTGAAACAGATACTGAGGTATTGGTTCATTTGATTGACGAAATTCAAAAAAAGGAAAATGTTTCACTTGCAGAAGCTGTGCGTTTGTCACTTCATAATGTTGTTGGAGCATATGCAATTGTAGTCTTATCGAAAGACTATCCAAATCAATTGGTTGCTGCTCGTAAAAGTAGTCCTTTAGTGGTTGGTATAGGAACCGACGGAGATTTCTTCCTTGCTTCAGATGCTACCCCAATAGTTGAATACACAAAACGTGTAGTTTACTTGGAAGATGAGGAAATTGCTATTGTTGATTTGAACGACGGATTGAAAATTTTCAACATAGGTAATCAAGAAAAAACACCATATATCCAACAATTAGAAATGCAATTGGAAGCTTTAGAAAAAGGCGGATATGAGCATTTTATGTTGAAAGAAATTCATGAACAACCAAGATCAATTCGCGATTGTTTCCGTGGACGTTTAAACGCTGAAGAAGGATGGGTTGCACTTGGTGGAATCACTGAATTTGAGCAAAAAATGGCAAATGCTCAACGCATCGTAATGGTTGCTTGTGGTACATCTTGGCATGCTTGTTTAGTTGGTGAATATTTATTCGAAGACCTTGCACGCATCAATGTTGAAGTTGAATATGCAAGTGAATTTAGATATAGAAACCCAATTATCAACGAAAATGATGTAGTTGTTGCAGTTTCTCAGTCTGGTGAAACCGCAGATACTTTGGCCGCTTTAGAATTAGCAAAATCAAAAGGAGCTACAATTCTTGGAATTTGTAACGTTGTTGGTTCATCGATTTCTCGTATCACAGATGCCGGTTCATACACGCATGCTGGGCCTGAAATTGGTGTTGCATCAACAAAAGCCTTTACTGCTCAAGTTACAGTTCTTACCTTAATGGCTTTATCATTGGCGCACAAAAAAGGAACAATTAGTGAGACAAAGTTCCATACAATGCTTGCTGAATTGGAAGCAATTCCGGACAAAGTGAAACGTGTATTGGATAAAAACGATATCATCGAAGAGATTGCTGCGAAATACAAAGATGCCGCAAATGCATTGTACTTAGGTCGCGGAAGTTCATTCCCTGTTGCATTGGAAGGTGCGTTGAAATTAAAAGAGATTTCATACATCCACGCAGAGGGTTATCCTGCTGCTGAAATGAAACATGGTCCAATTGCCTTAATTGATGAGGAAATGCCTGTATTCGTTATTGCAACACAAGGAACTTCTTACGAAAAAGTGGTCTCAAACATTCAAGAGGTGAAAGCTCGCAAAGGTAAAATTATTGCGGTTGTAACTGAGGGTGATGTCGCTGTAAGAGAAATGGCCGATCACGTGATTGAAATTCCAAATACAGATGAACATTTAGTTCCTTTGTTGGCAACAATTCCATTCCAATTACTTTCTTACCACATCGCAGTAATGAGAGGATGTAACGTTGATCAACCAAGAAATCTAGCGAAATCAGTAACGGTAGAGTAATTACGTAAATTGTACAGTTGTATTAAGGCACTAATCGTATGGAACGACTAAAATCACTTGATCCGCCTCACAAAGGACTTCGTAATATTCTAGCACAATTCTCATTGTTGGCTGGTCAAACAGCGTTTAACAATTTAGAAGAGGTGACAAAATTAAAGTCTCTGGGGAAAGATATGTTTGTATTATTGGAGAATCATACATATACTGAAGAAACATTTATTTTAGCTCCTTTAAAAAATAAGGCTGCACATTTAACAGCGGAAATTGAAACAGATCATTCTAGACTAGAAATTCTTGAGAAGGAGATTAAAGAAAAATTGGCTTCTTTTGATGGAACTCAGAGTGATGATGATGGACATGAATTCTACCTTAAGTTTTCGGATTTTCAGAGTCAATATTTAGTTCACATTGCTGAAGAAGACCGAAATGTAGAAATCAATCTTCAAGCGAATTTCACAGATGAAGAACTTATTAACCATCAAATTGCAATTATGCAATCAATGGACTTCTCAACGCTGTTGTTATGGTTTAAGTACATTGTGCCAGCGAGGAGAATTGAGGAAAATGTGCAAGTATTAAATGGTTTTAAATCATCGGCACCAATTGAAGCCTATAATACAGTTTTAAGCACTATTCGTGAGGTACTAACTGAAGAGCGCTATTCAGCAATCATTTCACGTATCAATTAAGCACTTAACAAGTGAGTAAACTGATTTATCACACTCATTTTAAACACTTTAAACACAGCTTCTAACCATATTATTGAACCATTTTACAATACAAATTTGACAAAATTTTATAGTTTCGTACATTTGGTTTTTATATTGTTAGGTAATGTTAAAAATAATCTACTACTCGCTTCGCTTGATTCCAGCGATCATTCTTTTGCAGACACTTTTTTTTAAATTCTCAGGCGCTGAGGTTTCAAAACATATTTTCGGTTCAATTGATCATTTTATGAATTGGAAAAATGTTATGGAACCATACGGTCGCATAGGAACAGGAATTGGTGAATTAATTGCAGGTATACTTTTGCTTTGGCCTAAAAAAAGTCATTATGGTGCACTTTTATCATTAGGACTAATTTCTGGAGCAATATTAATGCATTTAACAATCTTAGGTATTGATGTTCAAAACGACGGTGGCAAGGTGTTCTATTTGGCAATTATAACCTTTATTTGTAACCTAATAGTAGTCGTACAAAATAGGAAATCACTTCCTGTTTTAAAGTCTATTTTCAACAAATAATTGATGATTTCGACAATCAAGCATACACTAAACGAATTGTCACATGTTTTAGGACAATTGGATACTGTTGAATACAGCAAGCCATTATCCGTGTTAAATAATTCATCAATCGGACAGCACACAAGGCACATAATTGAAATGTTTCAGTGTTTATACAAAGGGTATGAAAAAGGAAGCTTTTCTTATGATGACCGCCCACGAAACTTGCAAATAGAAACGGATAAAGAATTTGCTCAACTCCAGCTGAAGTTAATTTGTTCAGGATTGGAATTAGGAAACAAACCATTAATCAGTAGTTACAAATTTGGTAATTCGCAAGTACAATTAGAAACAAATTTTTATCGCGAATTGGTTTTTAATTTAGAGCATTGTATACATCACAATGCGCTTATACGCGTTGCAATTAATACTATAAGCACAATTAAAATTTCTGATCATTTTGGAGTGGCACCCTCAACAATAGAATACCGAAAAAAATGTGCATTCTAACCGTAGTGCCTATTACTGGTGCGTTGATCATCACCTCCAATCGCGACGAACAGCGCACACGCGCAAACTCCGTAATACCATCAATTGAAAAGATCAGCGAGAGAGAAACAATTATTGCAAGAGATCGTAAAGCTAATGGCACTTGGATTCTAACAGATGATAGAGGGAGAACTGCAGTTTTACTTAACGGCGCGTTCGAAAGACATACGCCAATGCCACCTTACAGAGAAAGTCGGGGTATTACTTTGATCAATCTATTTGAAGAAGAAGATTTAAAAAAAGCATTTCAATTATACAATCTAAATAATATCGAACCTTTTCAAATAATCGTAATCGACAAAAGTGAAGGTTTTCATTTGCTCTGGGATGGTAATGAAAAACACGCCATACCTATTGACCTTAACAAGCCTCACGTCTTCTTCTCATCAACTCTGTATAACAAGCAACAACAAGAAGTGAAAAGAAATCATTTTTTGAATGCGTATAAGGATCTAAATGAATGTAATGCAAAATGGATTTTTAATTTTCATTCAATTCAAACTGCATTATCAAGCAAAACGGATTTTTTCATGAATCGCAATCTCCATGTGACAAAAAGCATCACTCAAATTGAAATAAATTCGAACATAAGTTTTTATAAACATTTGCAAACTTGGGACAACCAGTTGTATGAACACTCCCTAAAACATGTCTCTTTCATTTAAACAACGCTGGATAAGGCTAACTCATTGGGAATATTGGAGTATGTGGACTATCTATGTACCCTTGATTCCATACTACATTTATCAAAGTATTCGCTCGGGTGGAATCGGGTTTTTCGCAAGAACCAACCCGTGCATGCCAAGCGGGGGAATGGGACTTTTTGATAAAGAAGAAATGTATAATCTTCTTCCTACTAATTGCTACCCAACGACTAATTATTTCAATCCAGGAACAGAAATAGGAACTATTGAAACATGGCTCCACGAGAATTCAATCGGATTTCCTCTCATTACGAAACCTGCAAATGGTTGTAGAGGAAGAGGTGTAGAGATTGTTCATTCATTTAAAGACCTTCAAAATATTCTTGTCAATTGTCAAGAGAAAATGGTAATTCAATCAATGATCCCTTTCAAATATGAGGTGGGAATTTTTTACGTAAAAAATCCAAAAGAAAAGGATGGAAGAATTACAGGAATAGTTGAGAAAAAAGGAATTCAAATTATCGGAAATGGAATTAACACGATTGGTGAATTAGTTCTGCAAAGTGAACGCTACGCACCACATTTCCATTCTCTGAAAAAAAACAATTCACTAAATCTCGATGAAATATTACCAATTGGGAAATTGGAGGTTCTTTCAAGTATTGGGAATCATTCAAGGGGTGCTACATTTTATGACATATCCCATTTGAATTCACCGAAACTAGAAAAGGTCATTGATGGTATATCAAAAAAGATTGAACATTTCTATTTTGGAAGATTTGATATTAAATATGAATCTTGGGAGAAACTAGAAAATGGTGAATCCTTTTCGATTGTAGAATTAAACGGTGCTAATAGTGAGCCAACACACATTTACGACCCAAAACACTCCTATATTTTCGCCTTGAAAGAAATCTCAAAACATTGGAAAATGATGGGCGAAATTTCTAGGGAAAATAAAATAATTTGTCAAAAATTGCCCTGGAACAAGGCCTTGCAATTACTTAAAGACATTTAATAATAGAACAAATATAAGAAGCGCGTTTGCTGTGGCAAACGCGCTTCTATTTTATCGAAGTATGATTAATTCTTTTGAATTCGCTTAATGATTTCAACACCTTTACCTTGAATTCGAATTGCGTATGAACCTTGAGCATACTTCCTAATGTTCAAATTCATTTCTGAAGAATTAACAATCCATGTTTCAACTAAACGGCCTGAAGCATCAATCAACTCAATTGTTTTGAATTTGTCCAAGTCAATCCCTAAAATTGTCAAATCGCCATGTGATGGATTCGGATAAATCACAACTAAGTTTTCATTGGTTTCTTCAATACCAGCACAAGCGTCAACTGTGATCGATGCAGTTGCTGTATTCGTACATCCACTTTGTGTTACAGAATATGTAATTGGGAAAGTACCAACTCCCGAAACGGCTGGATCAAAAGAACTAGAAGAAACACCTGTTCCTGTGTACGTTCCTCCGGCAGGACTGCCTCCACTTAAAGCAAATGAACTCCAGTTTGCACATGCATTTGAGAAAGCACTTTGGGAAACAACTGGCAAAGGATTCACAATTAAAGTAAATGTACTTGCAGAAGAAGTTCCACACGAACTAGACGCGACAACAGAGATTGTTCCTCCGATTGTTCCTGCCGTTACTGTGATAGATGTTGTCCCTTGTCCTGATACAATCGTTGTACCAGCAGGAACTGTCCAAGTATATGTAGTTGCACCAGAAACAGCAGCAATTGAATACGAGTTCGATGTTGATGCTTCACAAATTGCAGCAGTACCTGATATTGCTCCTGGAGTTGCCGGAGCAGCACTTGTTAACGTTACAGGGAAAGTTGCAGCTGTCGATGTTCCACATGAATTCGTAGCTGTAACGTTTACATTTCCTGATGTTGAACCAAACGAAACAGTTGCACTTGTTGTTCCTTGTCCTGATGTTATTGTTGCTCCTGCTGGAACTGTCCACGTATAACTTGTAGCACCACTAACAGCTGTTATCGAATACACATTACCAGTAGATGCGGAACAAGCAATCGCAGAACCTGTAATTGTTCCAGGAGTAGCTGGTGTAGTTGATATTCCGAGGGCAAACGTTGTTGAACTCGAAGTTCCACATGTGTTTGAGGCAGTAACAGAAATATTACCCGCTGTTGATCCAGCACTCACTGTGATAGAAGTCGTTCCTTGTCCAGCTGTTATTGACGAACCAGTAGGTACTGTCCAAGTATAACTCGATGCTCCTGTCACTGTTGAAATTGAATACGTATTTCCAGTTGAACTACTACAAACTGCAGCAGTACCTGTAATTGCGCTTGGGGCTGCTGGTGTAGGATTTATTCCTACAGCAAATGTTGCAGCGCTTGATGTTCCACACGTATTTGTCGCAGTTACCGTAACGTTTCCTGCAATTGAACCCATGTCCAATGTTATACTTGTTGTTCCTTGCCCTGAAGTAATTGTAGCTCCAGTTGGAACAGTCCATGTATAAGATGTTGCGCCAGATACTGCTGCAATTGAAAATGTTAACCCTGTTGTATTCGCACAAACAGAAGCCGTTCCTGATATTGTTCCAGGGGTTGCAGGTGCAGCCCCAACAGAAATGTAAGATGTTTGTGTTGAA
This sequence comes from Bacteroidota bacterium, assembly GCA_039804825.1. Classification (GTDB taxonomy): domain Bacteria; phylum Bacteroidota; class Bacteroidia; order Flavobacteriales_D; family Crocinitomicaceae; genus M0103. The sequence goes on along the minus strand of JBDLVK010000131.1, from coordinate 29,094 downwards.
GTATTCGAACCAACAGCATTTGTAGCCGTCAATGACACATTATAAGTTCCAGCTGCAGCATAGGTTACGGTTGGACTAGCAGCAGTTGAGGTTGAAGGTGTTCCACCAGGGAATGACCATGAATAAGACGTTGGTGATCCTGTTGAAGTACTTGTAAAGGTAACCGTTTGACCAGTACAAACTGGCGATGCTGGTGCAGAGGTAAAGCTTGCAGTTGGCGCAACTGGAATTGCCACACCAGAAATATTAATATTATCAACGTACAATGAATTACCATAACCAGCTAAGTTTCTAAATGCTAAGGTAACATTCGTTAAACCAACATATGGTGTTAAACTAATTGTTTCAGTTCTCCATTGCGCAGCTGTAGGAACAAACAATGCTGTTGTTGCTGCTGCTGTTGGTAAATTACCTGCTGCCACGGTAGAACCTGTTTTAGAATAAAGCGATGTAAAGGTTAATCCACAATCAGTTGAAATCAATACTTCTAACCCATCAACGTAAGTTGCATCGTATGCTGCATAAGCAACATCAAATGTCATCGTTGCACTAGAAAGACCTTGAAAATCCAATTTTGGTGTGCGCATTTCATCTGTATTTCCTGCATCATTGAATTCGTAATTATCAAACCACATTGAGTTACCAGCAGTTGGAGCAAAACCAACCGTTGGATTTCTCATCCAGGAAGTATCTCCTAAATCTAGATTCACAACGTTCCAGTTTGTTGGAGGGAAAGTCGTTGAGGTAAACCCTTCTGTTAGCGGTAAAGATGCTCCAGATCCTCCAACAACAGTGATGTAATTTGTTTGCGTTAGAGTATTTGAACCACTTCCATTTGTTGCTGTTAACGTTACAGTATATGTGCCAGCAGTGTTATACGTAACAGTTGGATTTGTTGCAGTTGATGTTGCAGGTGTTCCTCCAGCAAATGTCCATGCATAAGAAGTTGGAATTCCAGATGATGTGTTTGTATATGTTACTGTTTGTCCAACACAAATAGTTGTTGCTGAAGCTGTAAAACTTGCAACAGGAACTGCTGCTACTGCTGAATACAAATCACTATCCCAAGTACCTCTACCAAACGTTGCACAACGCAATCGACTTGTTGGGTAATAAATTTCCAAATCACGAACCGACACATTTGGCAAACCGGTGTTAAAAGCAATCCATCCTGTTGTGTTATCTTTATAATATACTCCTACATCAGTTCCTACATAAACAGCGTCATTTGTTGATCCATTTTGGAAAACAATCGTGTTTACCGGAATATTTGGTAAACCTGTTGAAATATTCGTCCAGCTTGTGCCTCCATTTGTTGATTTGAAGACTTTATTTGCAGCTCCATAACCGGAATACGTAACAAAAACAATATTAGGATCTGTGTTTGACACTGTAACACAAGTTGGAGCAACGGTTGTTGGTAAACCAGTTGAAACTGCTGTAAAACTTGTTCCGCCGTTTGTCGATTTAGAAACAGCATTTGTTCCTGATTTAATAGCGTAAATGATTTGATTGTTGCTTGGCGCAATCACAAATTCCATTACATTTCCTGTTCCTGTTGGAGTTCCTACAGCAGTCCAAGATGTTCCAGAGTTCGTTGTTTTATATAATGCTGATCTACCACCTGCATAGAGTGTTGTTGCTGTCGTCGGATCTTGGTGCCAAGCACACAACCATTCTTCTCCGCCTCCGCCACCAAATGGCAAACCAGTGTTGATTGCAGTCCAACTTGTTCCACTATTTGTAGAACGATAATATTCTCCATAAACATAAGAAGCATACATTGTCGTATTACTCGTGCGATCAATAAATCCTTCCATCCCATCTCCACCATAAATTTGAGTCCAAGTTGTTCCGTTCAATTTATTCGTACCATTATCTTGGTGTCCAGAAACCAACAAGGTAGCATTTGAAGCAGACAAACCAATTCGATATTGCTGAGCAATACAAAGGTTCGAACTGATATCAGACCAGGCAGTACCCGAATTGGTAGTTTTAAAAATTCCACCGTCACAACAAGCAAAAACAGTTGTTCCAGAACCCGGTAAATATTGAATATCATGGATGTCAGCATGAACATATGGTTTACTATAACTTCCAGTCCAATGCGTATTTAATGTAAATGAGGTTCCACCATTCGTACTTTTCCAAGTGTTCACCCCTCCTGTGTAAACCTCATCAGCATTTGTTGGTGATGCGGCAATTGTCAAATCATACCAACCTTGACCTCCAGCATCTGCACCATTGTCCCAACCTAAAATATTGGTTGTAGCTGTTGCTGTCATACGTGTTGTAAATGTCGCTCCACTATCTGTAGATCGCATAACACCTTTCGCACCATTATCAGTATTATTAGCTGCTAACAAATAAACGTATGCTGCATTTGCTGATGTAACGGCCATCGATAAACGTCCAATTCCTGAAAGAGGAATTGTTACCGCAGTCCAAGTGGCCCCGCTATCCGTTGATTTTTTAAAGGTAGTTCCACACGCATATACAACAGTTGGATCTCCTGGTTTAAATTCTGCATCCTGACAAGTAAACGTTCCTGTTGGTTGTGTCCAAGTTGTTCCACCATTGGTTGTACGCCAAATTCCATTGCTCCCAAAAGCCATTAGAATCTGAGGGTTTGATGGATTAATCAATAATCGACTGATTGTTCTTCCTTGACTTGCCGTCCAAGCTAATCCTGTTGCAACCCATGTTGTTCCTCCATCTGTTGATTTCAAAACTCCTGTACTGTATGAATCTCCTGCATCACCATCACCCGTTGCGATGTACATGATTTGAGTATTTGTTGGATCTATAGCAATATCAGAAACACCAATCACTGTTAGTTGATCTGTATTTGTCGTCCAACTTGTTCCACCATTCGTTGATTTCCATAAGCCACCGTCTGGCGCACCAACATACAACGTATTTGAATTGGTTGGATCAAAACGAACGAAATTTAAACGTCCTACACCTCCTCCTGCTGGTTTTCCAGTTGGACCTAAAAATGACCAGTTTCCTGCAACGGATTTAGGTATTCCAGCTGCCCCTTGTTGGTTTTCCCACTGTAAATAATTCTCGTAATTTTGTGAAGGCAAGGTCATATTTCCACTTGGGTAAACACGCGGGGCCATGTAGGATTCCCAGCGTCTAAATGCCTTGTAACCTTTACCTTTTTCAATGATTTTTCCTTCCCAATAAGCGTTGAAGGCTTGTTGCACGTCATAAAAATTGACGTTTGGATCGCGCATCATTTGAACATAATCCTGGGTAAAACCGGAGAAATTTAGCCCAATAATCAACAATGCAATTAATCGTAATCGTAGTTTCATATTCATAGTTTAAGAGTTCTAACAGGATTGAAAGTACGCAGAATGAACCGATAAGCAAAAAAATGTTAAAATAAATAATCAACATTCTTTGTTTGCTAAGTCCCAAATAAAATACAAGACACTGTTTATCTGCTGTTTTATTTCCTAAAAATGAAATAAACTGCCAATACCAAAAATGTTAATCCAACAAAATGATTCCAACGTAGTGACTCATTTTTAAAGAAAAAGAAGGAAAAAAGTAAAAAGACCACTAAAGCAATAACCTCTTGAATCACTTTCAATTCCAATAAGGAAAATGGACCACCATGTCCTTTGAATCCTATCCTATTAGCAGGAACTTGCATGCAATACTCAAAAAACGCAATTCCCCAAGAAATTATAATGATAGTAAAGAGTCCAAGGCTCGCTAACTTCTTCGATTCACTAAACTTCAAATGGCCATACCAAGCCAAGGTCATAAACACGTTTGAAAGAATTAACAATCCAATAGTATAAAGCGCTTTCATTTTCGTAATTTCGACAAATATAACGGCTTTACTTGAAACGATATGAATCAATCAATTAACGATAAACACAAAGATTTTTTTGACAATGTATTCGATGTTGTTCGATTAATTCCAGAAGGTCGGGTAACATCTTATGGAGCTATTGCGCGCTATTTAGGAAGTGCCAAATCAAGTAGAATGGTAGGCTGGGCAATGAATGCTTCACATAAATATCCGGGAATTCCAGCTCACCGTGTTGTCAATAGACAAGGCTTACTTACAGGCAAAGCAAATTTTGCTCATCCAACTGAAATGGAGGAGAAACTGAAGCAAGAAAATGTAGTCGTGGTTGCTGATCAAATTGTGAACTTCAAAGCGATCTTCTGGGATCCATCTGAAGAACTAAAAATTGATTGAAATTATTTAAGTCCTAATTGCTCGAAAAACAATTCCTCATTTCCTGAGACTTTGGCATGAAGATTTAATTCCTCTCTAATTTCTTTCAACTTTAATTGGTTCGATTCGTCCGAAGCATTCGATAATTTGATCAATTCTTTTTTTAATTCAAAACCCTTGGATAAACGTTGTGAATACTCAGATTTACACGAGCACATACATACCGTTATCGCAAGAGAAAGGAATAGTGGTTGAATCTTTCTCATGGACCAAATATCAACTAAAAATTTAAAAAATCTAATTTTTTTAACAATAAATTTCCATGAACTATAAATTAACAACGGAAATGAATCACTGAATCCCTCAAAGATTGTACATTTGAAGGTATGATTTTAGTAACAGGTGGAACGGGACTTTTAGGAAGTCATTTACTTTTTCGATTGAGTTCAGAAACTGAGCCTGTACGTGCAATTTATCGTGAACATGCTAAAATCGAACATGTAAAGGCAATTTTCAAGTTTTACGATCCGACAAATTGGGAACAACGGTTTTCTATTATCGAATGGGTTGAAGGTGATATTCTTGATATTATTTCACTCGATGATGTGATGAATGGAATAGAAACAGTGTATCATTGTGCTGGATTAGTTTCATTCGATAAACGTCATTTTGCACAACTCATTAAAATCAATCGTGAAGGAACCGCAAATATTGTCAACACTTGCTTAATTCATGGTGTGAAAAAGCTTTGTTATGTTAGCTCCACAGCTTCAATTGGTGGACAAGTGAATACCATCACAAGCGAAACAACAAAATGGAAACAAGGTCCCGAAACAAGTGGTTATGCCATTTCCAAATATTCCGGAGAAAAAGAAGTTTGGCGTGGAGTTGAAGAAGGATTGGATTGCATCATTGTAAATCCATCTGTGATTTTTGGCGCAGGACATTGGGACGAAAGCTCGCTCACAATTTTCAGAACGATTGACAAGGGATTGCGTTTTCACACACCAGGACAAAATGGTTTTGTTGATGCACGTGATGTCGCTGAAATCATGGTTCGACTTATGCAGAGTGAGATTAAAAATGAGCGTTTTTTATGCGTTGGAATTAATTTACCATTTAAAACATTACTTGAAAAAATTGCCATCGCTTTAAACAAAAAGCCGCCAACTATCTCAACGCCAAAATGGCTGATTGGATTCACATGGCGATTTTCATGGTTGTTGTCCAAATTCAGAGGACGCACAGCGGCAATTACACGTGCAAGTGCAAAAACAGCCTTCAATAAAATGGAATACGACGCTTCGAAAGTGAAAAACACATTAAATTTCAATTTCAGATCTTTCGACGATACAATAGAAAATACTGTTAAAGGCAGAATTTTCTGAACCAAATCAAACTTACATTGTTTCTAGTTTCATGAACGCACGAAAACAACTTTCATTCGTCAATAAATCTTCATTGCTCATCGCCGTGCTGGTCATTTTTTACACGGTTGGAATTGTTGGTTTGCTCCTTCCCTCTTCTCACGATCAATTTTTATCCTTATCGTTTTTCAATCTAATGCTTTCGTTTAGCATTGTGCTGATTGCCCGAAAATCGAAGTTTTTCCCATTTCTTCTTTTCACCATTGTTTGCATACTTTATGGATACTTGGCTGAATTGATCGGAACGAAAACAGGTTATTTATTCGGCAATTATTCTTACGGTGCGAGCCTTGGCTATAAAATCAATGGAGTCCCTTTGGTTATTGGTGTAAATTGGGCTTTGCTCATTGTTGCATCTTCATCATTGGTTGCGAATCTAAAAACAAACCATTTTTTAAAATCTGTTCTCGCCGCTTTACTCATGACTTTGTTAGATATCTTGATTGAACCTGTTGCGATTGAAAGTGATTTTTGGCATTGGACGGATGGATCAATTCCACTTTATAACTACATTTCTTGGTTTTTTGTAGCTCTACCGCTCATTTATGCCTATTTTAAACTTAATTTAGTTGAATCGAACAAAGTCTTTAATGCTTTGTTTAGTTTATTGATACTTTTTTTTACGATACTTTTAATTTTCTAGTATGTACTGGTGGGGACCTTTTGTAATGCTTGGCGCATTTTGTATTATGGAGTTCATGGCATGGGCAACACATAAATTCGTAATGCACGGTTTAATGTGGCATTTCCATGAAGATCATCATGTCGAAGAGCCAGGTTTTTTTGAACGAAATGATGTATTCTTTTTGATTTATGCTATTCCATCTTGGTTATGTATCATGTTAGGAATGATGAACAACAATTACATCGCCGTTTGGATTGGGTATGGAATTGCCATGTACGGATTTGCCTATTTTTTAATTCACGATGTATACATTCACCGTCGTTTCAAATGGTTGCGTGATATCGATACGCCTTATTTTATGGCCATTCGTAAAGCACACAAAGTTCACCACAAACACCTTGGAAAAGAAGATTCAGAATGTTTTGGAATGTTGTGGGTACCGCGTAAATATTACCGCGAAGCAAAAAAAGCATTTGCGAACAAATCAGCGAAAGCATGAGTTTATACGCTTGGATCATTATCGGAACGATTACTGGGCCGTTTTTTCTAAGCTTTGATAAAAAGGTGCATTTTTACACTTATTGGAAAGCACTTTTTCCTGCTTTATTGCTAATTGGAACAGCCTTTTTAGTCTGGGATGAATACTTTACAATCAATTCGATTTGGGGATTCAATCCAACTTATTTAAACGGAATTTATTTTGGCCATTTACCCCTTGAAGAAGTACTTTTTTTCTTGGTTGTTCCCTACGCATGTGTGTTTATATATGAAGTGTTGAAAGCCTATTTTCCCAACGCTAAATTGGATAAAACAACCAAAATCTTCACTTTCCTGTTCACATTTGCTGGATTGATTTTCGGAATCATGCATATGGAAAATTGGTACACAGCAAGTGCTTGTATTGTTTCAGCAATGTTGACCATTTGGTTCTATTTTGTCAATCGCGTTGCATGGTTTCCGTATTTTGTCTTTGCGTTTTTAATTGCCCTAGTTCCTTTTCTGATTGTAAACGGAATTTTAACTGGAGCCGTTACGCCAAAACCGATTGTTTGGTACAGTGAAAACCACATTATGGGTCCTCGCATTATCACAATTCCAATGGAAGATTTATTCTACAATTATGCGATGCTCTTGCCGATTGTTGGAATTTACGAAGGACTGAAAAAACGTTTTAAACTTAATTGAAAAACTCGTAGTCTTTCAAGCCTAAAATCATAATGAAATTGGTCGCAACATCGCGTGTGAGTACATACGATAACAACTTGCTTTTCTCATTGTAAATCATTTCAAATTCCGTTGTAAAAACGCCGTTCCGGTACAAGTGCTTTTCCAACAAGTTACCAAAATCATCGTAGAGATAAATCGCTTCCTCAGTTGGAATCGTATTTGAACCTTCAAAAGAACTGATTGAAGCAATATAGCCTTTATCGTTGTATGTATATTTTATCGTTGTAACCGGCATCGTCATGATCAAGCGTTCTTCTCTCTCTACCAAATAGCCTAATTCGTTGTAGTTGATAAGTTCGTATTTGTAGGGCAAATCATAATTATTGTACACCGTTTTCTTGACTTGCAAATCGTAATACTCGTATTTCATTGTTTCAGAATTCAGTACTGTTCGCTGTGCAATTCCTAACGAATCTATGTATTCACGAATGTAGATTTCCTTTGTTTGATTTCCTTTTTCGTCGTATTCAAAGCCTGTAGACGTAAAACCTTTGCCATCCCCACGTTTATGTTCGATTAATTGATTTGTTTCGTTGTACACATAAACATTCCAGGTTGTGTCTTTTGTGCCATCATCCTTTCGTGTTTCAAAGGAAGTAGATAAGCGTCCCAACGTATCAAATTCATACACGTACATGTATTGCGTTTCGCGCATCATATCACCCGGTTTCTTGTAGGTGAACTTTCCATTCAACTTATGCACCTTGTTTGAACGTATGAAATCGGTATTAAAAAATGGTTTGTCGGTAAATGCTGAGCCATTACGATTATCAAGCATTTGTCCGAAAACAACATGACTTAGCACCAAAAAGAAAAATAGGACGTATCTCACACTACAAAAAACGCGAAAAGTAAGAATTGATTACACTCGGCTCCAGAATGTTATCAATAGTTGAAGTTGAATAAGTCTAAAATGTGAAATCATTAACGTTTTGTTGGTAAAATCTGTTTTGTTAATTTTTCACTTACAACTGAAAATAAATTGAGGTTTTTCACACCAACCAAAACGAAATAGCTAACTTCAAAGCACCAATTGAAGGTATCAACGAAATCCATTTTGAGATGAAAAAAGGAGAAAAAGTTGTCATTGTTGGAGGAGGATTTGCAGGATTGAATTTTGCAAAACAAATGGCAAAAAAAAATGTCGAAGTTATTTTGGTCGACAAACAAAATCACCACCAGTTTCAACCACTGTTTTATCAAGTTGCTCGCGCAGGGCTCGAACCATCAAGTATCTCTTTTCCTTTTCGAAAGATCTTTCAGAAAGTTCCGAACGTTGAATTCAGAATGGCTGATGTTGATTCCATTGTTCCAGCTGAAAATAAATTGCTGACCTCATCAGGAGACATTTCCTATGATCACTTAGTAATTGCAACAGGATGTTCAACCAATTTCTTCGGAAATAAATCGTTGGAAGAACATGCCTTGCCGATGAAAACAACGCAAGAAGCCATTGCTATTCGCAATCAATTGTTATTGAGTTTTGAGAAGATCGTAACAGCTTCTGATGATGAAAAAGAAGCCTTATATAATTTGGTAATTGTTGGCGGTGGACCAACGGGCGTTGAACTTGCTGGGGCCTTTGCTGAAATGCGTGCGACCATTCTACCGAAAGATTACCCGAAAGTGGATTTCTCCAACATGCGCATTATCATTGTTGAAGGCAGCGGTCACACCTTGAACAGCATGAGTGACAACGCCAAAACGAAATCTGAATTCTACCTCAAACAAATGAAGGTTGAAATTATCAAAGGTGCGCATGTGACTTCCTACGACGGAACAACCGTAACATTAGACAATGACGAAACACTCAAAGCAGCGAATGTTATTTGGTCGGCTGGTGTAAAAGGGAACACACTTCCAGGATTGGAAACCGCTACGTTGGTGCGCAACCGTTACACAACAGATCGCTTTAACCGCATTCAAGGATTTGAGAATATTTATGCCATTGGTGATATTTCCTACATGGAAACGCCCTTGTATCCACATGGACATCCGCAATTGGCCAATGTGGCGATTAACCAAGGAAAAAACTTAGCGAAAAACCTATTGGGAAGTTGCGAAAACAAACCATGGAACGAATACGAATACAAGGATTTAGGATCCATGGCAACCATCGGAAAGCACAAGGCTGTGGTCGATTTACCGAAGTATAAATTCAGCGGATATTTCGCTTGGTTGATTTGGATGTTCTTGCACCTCATGTTGATTCTATCTACTCGCAACAAACTCATTATTTTCTTCAACTGGGCGTGGAGCTACATCACGAATGATTCGTCCTTGCGCTTGATTTTGGATAATAAGGGGAAGAAAAAGTAGCAGAGAAACTTCCTCGAAATTTTCTCTTTCTATCAACACGAAAAATGATTATTTTTAACCATGCCACTAAGCTGTTTCGCTTATCTAACAGGCATAAGAAGTGTGAGCGCAAGGTATTTAAAGTTGGCAAGTGGCTTAAAGTAATATGAAAATAAAATACATCATGAAAATAATTATAACAATTTCTATATCCTTGCTTGTTTTAGCATTTAGCAATTCGAAAACCAATCCTCAAATTGTAAAATCTATTGATTCATTTGGAGACACTACAAAAATTGAAATTTGGAAAACTTTACAAATTCAAAATATAGGAGATTTATCCTATCCTTCGAAACGACTTGAAATTCAAAATTCAAACTTAAAAGCCCTTAACGATTCTATAAAAACAATCCTTGTTATACCAGTTATGTCTTCAAAATTGACTCTTCAACAAGTTGGATTAAATACAGGACAAAACTTTAGTTATTGTAGAGTATTGGTTGAAGAAATAAAAGGTAATAATGGTGATTTTCTGCCGTCAAACATAAAATTGAACTCTTTAACTAATGAGGAACAAAATTTAGTAAAGGAAAATTACAAACAATCAATAATCAATAGTTTTAAGGCACTAGGGATAGAAATAAAAAAATGGTATCCAGTGGAACTAAAAGAAATAAATGGTGCTTTTTGCATTATTCTTAAATACGAAAGGGAATCATCAGTTAGTAAGTCAGACGTTATTGTGAATCTGTATTGTTTTCCAAAAAATAATAAGGAAATTGACCTTACCCTCTCATGTAGAATAGATGAAAAGTCCTCTTGGGAATCTGATTTCAACAAAATATCAAATTCATTCAAATTAAAATAATAAAGGATTATAAAATCTTTAAGGTAATGCGCAATGTTCCAATAAGTTCTTCGGATTGATGAGATTTGTAAAATAAATATATTACAAAAAAATATTAGTTAATCAAACCAATCTTGAATCACTTGAAAATTACCCTTAAATCTTTTCCTATTAATAGTTGAAGAAGAGTTGAAACATATTTAGTAATTTATTAAAAAACATACTAAAACTAAATCAATTCATTTTTAACTAACAATTTTTAGATATTTCAATTTTACAGCGAATTAGACAGATGAAAAGGTAAATTAAAAATGAAACTAACTGAAATTCAAATATTAGAAATTAAAAATACTATTACATCTGCGTTAGCAGAAGTTTACTCAAAAGACTTTTATTTAATACAAGAAAAAGCACATGAGCGGTCTATTGTTTTCAGATTTGGACTTTACTTTTCAGATTTTATTTCCAAGACATCATTTGGAACTGATTCTAACTTAACTATTGATGTTGATTACAACCGGAATATTGGAAATGTGAAGACAACGGCGGTTTCAAACCGTTCGCATAGGATTTTACCAGACTTCATTTTTCATCATAGAGGTTTTAGTGATAAAAATGTCTTAGTTATTGAGTTTAAAGGTCATTGGAGTAATTAAGGTCGAGACGATCAAAAACTAAAAGATTTGACAAATCAAAAGAATCATGTTTATCACTATGGCTTAGGTGTGTTCATACTTCTAGAAACCAGTTTGCAAAATTGTAAAATAAAATATTACACAGATGGATTGAGAGAAATTAAGTAATTTGAATTATAAGAGGGTGAATCAAAAGAGAATACATATGAAACCAAGATAATGTTTTGAAAAACATACTATCCATCTATCCTACCTCACCAACCTCAACACTTCTTCCTGATCCGCCGTCGGCAACAAACAGGTTCCATCGTAACACACAAAATGCATAGTTTCGTTTTCGCTATGTTTGTCGTTTGTGATGGGTAAGCTGGCATTGTTTCCTCCAGCAAAAAGTGCATTGGGTAAATAACGTTCCTGTAATTTCAATGCGGAATTATTTCCTTCTTTTCCTGTGACCACCACTTGATAGTAATCGTTTACGATCTTCATCAATAAGCTCGCCCAGTTTGAATATCCTGAACCATATTGCTCCATACCATCGTAGATATTTGCTAATTGTTGTTCGGCAATTGCTGTAAAGTCCTTGTTGTAATAATAATGTCCCAAACGGAATAAATTCATTGCCATCACAGAGTTACTCGCTGGAATCACATTGTCGTTGATTTCCATCTTGCGCGCAATCAAAGTGGTTGAATCGGCCGTAAAGTAGAACATTTTACTTGTGCCGTCTTGGAATACATCCAAGGTCACCTGATTGAGTTGATTGGCCAATTTCATCCATTCTTCATCAAAGGTCACTTGGTACAATTGAATGAAGGCATCAATCACGTGCGCATAGTCTTCTAAAAAGGCATCAATGTTCGAAACACCTTTCTTGTAATTGCGCAACAATTTTCCTTCTTCGGTCAACTGATGCTTCAAGATCCAACGCGCATTTTTGATCGCCAAATGCAAAAATTCTTCCTCACCAAATGCACTATACGCCTGACACAATCCTTTCAAAGCCATCGCATTCCAAGAAGTCAAACTTTTGTCATCTGTGCCCGGACGAACACGATGTTTACGCTCATCTAGCAACTTTTGGTTAATTTCTGCGATTTTAGACTCTAATTCGTCCATTGACCAATTCATCTTTGTTGCAAACGAACGATCACTTTCAGTACGCAAGGGAATGTATTTTTCTTCTTCCCAAAATCCACGTGCATTCAAATTGTAGAAATCTTTCACCCATGTAAAGTCGTCACCTAAAACAGCTTTCATTTCTTCCGGTGTCCAACAATAGAACTTTCCTTCTTCACCCTCGCTGTCGGCATCCAAAGCAGAATAAAACGCTCCTTCCGGTGTCATCATTTCGCGCTGCAACCATTCCACCGTTTGAAACACAATGCGTTTATACAAAGGTTTTTGAAAGTGTTTGTAGGCCAAAGAATACAAATTCAATAATTGGCCGTTATCGTACAACATCTTTTCGAAATGCGGAACTTTCCAAAGCATATCAACTGAATAGCGCGTGAAACCACCACCAACTTGATCGTAGATTCCGCCCATAGCCATTTTATCCAATGTTAACTCAACGTGTTTCAACACCTTTTCATGCTCATAGCGAACACCATATTCCAATAACAATTCATAATTCGAAGGAAGTGGAAATTTCGGTGCTCGCGCATCTCCTCCTTCCATGCTATCGAAACTGCGCGACCAACGCAACACCAATTCATGCAAACGTTCCTCCGAAAAGGCTTCTACCTGCTTTGCTTCATCAATCAATTCACTGCGAATAATTCCTTCGTGCAAATTCTCCGCATATTCCAAGGCTTTTTCGCGATCGTTTTGCCATGTATGTTCCAAGGAACGCAAAATATGCATCCATTGTTCTTTAGGAAAATAGGTTCCTCCATAAATTGGTCGACCATCCGGAAGCGTGAAACAATTCAGTGGCCAACCACCTTTTTGCGTCATTAATTGAACCGCTGTCATATAGACCTGATCCACATCTGGTCGTTCTTCGCGATCGACTTTCACACTGATAAAAAACTTGTTCATCAACGCTGCCACTTCTTCATCTTCGAAGCATTCGTGTTCCATTACGTGACACCAGTGGCAAGCAGAATAGCCAACACTCACCAACACCAATTTGTTTTCTTGTTGCGCCCGTTCGAACACATCATCCGACCACGGAACCCAGTTAACAGGATTATGCGCATGTTGCAATAAATACGGTGAAGTCTCTTTGATTAAAGCGTTGGTGAATTTTTCCATGGAATAAAAATTGGTGAATTCAAACGGATTGAATGCTAGAAATGTTATTCGAAGAACAAGTAAATAGAGGGAATGTTCACTTAATCAAAACCAATTTCCTCGGCTTTTTCTTTTTCAGATTGTTCTTTCCAGCCTTTCAGTGTGTTCTTGATTTTCGAATCCTTTTTAGGTTTTTTTGTATCGATTGGATCTTCTTCTTTGATTGGTCCGAACTCAATTTTCAATTCTTCTTTTGGAGCTGTTTTCTTTTGGTATTCATTCACCGTTGAGTCATTTCCAAATAGACCAAATTCGGATTTCAGCATTGATTTAACCGTCATTTTTTCAATCGCACGGTTTTCTTTCGCCTGATCGCGTTTCGAAGTTTTGTCCCACACAATGATTGGATTGTCAACAGTTCCAGTCATGCGCATGTAAACACGCATTCCTGTTCCATCGTCCAATTCTTCACCAAATTCTGTGATGCGACTTTTATCTTTCAAATCTCTAAAGCGGAAGGCAAAACGATAGTCAATTACATTGGTAAACGAATGCGTTCCTGCCATTTCCACATCCAACGCAGAGGTATGAATAATCATTGCTGGAATTTCTAAACGGCCATTTTGAATCGTAAAGGTATTTTCTAAGGTTTCAAACTTGAGATCCAACAATTTCTTTTCCAAGCCGGCAATGTTGTCTTTTCCAATGACCAATTTCGCAGAAGAAGTTTTCAAACTTTCCGTAATTGACTTAAAGGCATCCACATTCTTCAAGCGTCCATCGTCAATTCGCATATAAACTTGCGATTTAATTCTTTCAGAAACGATTCCAGATCGCAAGTCAAATGGAGCGTCAAAATAAACACGTGCTTGTGCTTTACCGAAAATATTGTTCTCGTTGATCACTTCTTGGTGGAAATTATCCCATTCTCTAAAGAGCGATTTGAATTGCACATTGGCCGTTTCAACTTTTGTTGTAATGTGGAAAATCTCTGGGCTTCTTTCTTCGATGGACAAATTCCCCGAAATATTGGCATCTGAATTTCTCAATGAGATAGAAGGAAAACTAACCTTTCGATTGAAATAATCCATCGTCCCAACCACATTTTTAAATTCGTGCTTTTCGTATTTGATTTTTCCAACGTCAAGTGCAACTTTTCCATCGATGTTTTCAGGTAAAACAAACGCACGTTCGTCTTGGATTTTCTCCTCCTTGGAAGTTGTACCCAAATCCTCAACATCAATAAAATTACTCTTAATTTCAATGTCAGCATCCAATTTACCCGCACGTTTAATGTAGGAAATTAGGTTTCTGAACACACCGTTAAATGCAAGATCTGACTTGCCAACATTCAAGGTTACGTTGTCTACTCCAGCTTCATCGTTGCGCAAATACATTGAGCCATTCATGTGACGGAAAAAACGCTTATCCTCCAACAATTTTAAAGCAACATTGCGCATTTCGACAGAACCTTCACATTTGATTAACTCATAATCCGGCAACAGATTAGGTTGATTTTTCGTTTGTACATTGAAATCTGTTTCCAAGGCAACATTTCCCGTGACATCTTCCACATGCGGCAAATGAACCAAGGAATGAAGAAAATCGAGGTTAATTACCCCATTCGCGTTTCCTTTGTAATTCGGTTCATTAAATTTTGTCAAGGTTAAGTTCCCATTAAAAGGTCCGCCAGGTGTTATGAATTTCATTTTTGTGAGCTTCAAATACTCTTCTTCTTCTCCTCCTTCATTACTATATTTTCCTTTGAGCTGAATGTTCTTCAATTTCAATTTCTTGGTTGGCTCTGTCAGACTTCCGTTTTCAATGCCAAAATCGCAATTCACCGTAACTGGGGTTGTCGATTCAATCAAACCATTGATAAATAAATCCAAAAACACTTTCCCTGTTCCCTCAAACTTTTTGATGTCATCCACCTGCGAAACAGAGAAATTATTTGCAACATCCGCTAATTGAATATTTTTCGAATGTACTTCAAAATTCAAGTCTTTTGGTGTAACTTTTCCTTTCAAATTAAAAGGTAAATTGGCCAAATAAACAATCGCATCGGGAATTTCAAACACACCTGTTTCTTGATTCACCAAAATATTTAAATCTAGCGCTGCTTCCTTGTTAGAAATCAAGGTCACTTGTCCACTTTTCGCTTTCCGAACTTTCAAATTACTTTTCGCATGCAGGGTGAAAATGGACTCCGTAAAATTCCCTTCCAGATCCATCTGGTGCAAATTCGTTGAATAGTATTGGCTGGTCGCCTTATTCTTATAAGCAAAACGTACATTTTCAAATGAAACATGCTCCAACTTCAATTCGAATTTCGTAGACGTTGTATCTTCTGATGGTTTGAGAATATCGTAATTTACTTCACCTTTCTGATTTACTTTCAGTTGCACAGTTCCAGGATCCACTTCAATCGCCTCAACGTGGTAATTTTCATTCCACAAATCAACAGGATTGAATTTTAAACGAATGCGGTCGGAATACAACAAGGTATCTTTTGCACTTGCATTTGCATACGAATCGCGAATAAATACTTGATTGAAATCAACGGATACATTTGGAAAGGTTGACCAAAACGTTAAATCCACTTCAGCCACTGTAACCTTAGCCTTTAAATGTTTGTTCACTTCTGAAACAACAATGCCGCAAATTTCATCCTTGAAAAAATACAAAACGCCGCTGATGAGTAAGAAAATACCCAGAACAATTCCGAAGAACCATTTTGCAATTTTAATGAAGCGTTGTTTCATCCTAACATACAAAGTTAGATTCGATTGTTCCCTTTCTAACGTAGAAAATGTAAACTTATTAACCGGGAAATGTTACATGTGAGAATCGAGATATGAGAAGCGAGAATCGAGATTTCTTCAAAATTCAATTAGCAACCTATTAATTTCTATTAAAAACTTTAAAAATCACGATTAGTTCTTCGATGTTGCGTGTTCTTTGTGTTATCTTTGTTCTCTTAAAAATCATACAATGAGTTTACTTACTGTGGGCAGTGTTGCCTTTGATGCGATTGAAACACCATTTGGTAAAACCGATAAAATTATTGGTGGAGCTGGTACATACATCGCTTTATCTTCGTCATTTTATACAAAAGACCAAAAAATCGTTGCGGTTGTGGGAGAAGATTTTCCACAAGAAATGTTGAACACTTTAGCTTCGAAAGGAGTTGATTTGGAAGGACTTCAGATCAAACAAGGAGAAAAAACATTCTTCTGGTCAGGTCGTTACCACAACGATATGAATTCACGCGATACCTTAGTTACGGAATTAAACGTTTTGGAGCATTTTGATCCAATTATTCCTGCAAGCTATCAAGGAGTTGAGTATTTAATGTTGGGGAATTTAAGCCCACAAGTTCAAAGAAGCGTAATCGAACGTTTGGAAACGCGTCCAAAGTTAATTGCAATGGACACGATGAATTTCTGGATGGAGATTGCTTTGGATGAATTAAAGAAAACAATGGCACTTGTTGATGTGTTAATCATTAATGATGAAGAAGCGCGTCAATTATCAGGAGAATATTCATTGGTGAAAGCGTCGAAAGTGATTCGTGCGATGGGACCAAAATTCGTGATCATCAAAAAAGGAGAACACGGAGCATTATTGTTCCACGGAGAAAATGTATTCTTCGCGCCTGCTCTACCATTGGAAGAAGTATTTGATCCAACAGGAGCTGGAGATACATTTGCTGGTGGATTCATGGGTTACATTGCTGCCACAGATGATGCATCTTTCGACAACATGAAACGCGCAATCATCGCTGGTTCAGCTTTGGCGTCTTTCTGTGTTGAGAAATTTGGTACAGAGCGCTTGACTGACATTACACGTGAAGAAGTTGATGCACGAATTGAAGAGTTCGTTGCGTTGACAAATTTTGAAATGGTACAAACTGTAGGATAAATTCCTTATTTCTGGGTTATGGAAAACAATGCTTTAATTGAAGAATTAAAAACGTTAGCGCAAAACGAAGATGCATTAGCGGTAAATCGTGAAGTGAATGAATTAAAAGTTCGTTTCGATGATTATATTTTAGAAGAAGAACGTAAAGATCAGGTGGCTGCTCTTGAAGCACAAGTTCAAGGTGAAGATTATGAACCAAAAGACTTCAAACCATTGAAAGATGCGTTTTTTGAATTGTACAACATTTACCGCGAGCGTCGCAAAGAACAAGTAGACGCGCGTAACGCCATAGAATCAGAAAATTTAAAACAAAAACGCAACTTGATCAATCGCTTGAAGGATGTGATTGAGAAAGAAGAGAATATTGGAGCGGCTTTTACTGCCTACAAAGAAATCCATGAAGCATGGAAAAAAGTAGGTGATATTGCCCGCGATAAACGCGACGAAATTCAACACGAATATTCACGTTTGTTAGAAGATTTCTTCTACAACATGAAGATTTACCGTGAATTGAAAGAGCACGATTTGAAACGCAACTACCAATTAAAATTGGATGTAATTACACAATTGGAAGCGTTGAAAAACACTGAATCGATTCGTGAAGTTGAAACAGCGTTAAAAACACTTCAAAATGAGTGGGAAGGAATTGGACCAGTTATCAATGATGAATGGGAAAACCTTAAAGCGAAGTACTGGGAAAATGTACGTTCAGTTTATGATCGCATCAATGCATTTTACGATGAACGTCGCTCTACCTTGCTTGAAAATTTAGCAAAGAAAAAAGAATTGTTAGCTGAAGCTGCTGCGGTTGTTGCAACAAAAGCTGAAAATACAAGCACAAAAATGTGGGACGAAGCTACAGAACAATTGTTGGCTTTACAAGAAAAATGGAAAACCATTGGTTTCGGTCCACGCAAAGAAAACGAAGAAGTTTGGCAAGAATTCAGAGCACATTGTGATGAGTTTTTCGCTGCAAAAAAAGAGTTTTTTGGAACAATTCAAGAGAAGTTCAATAAAATTGCCGAAGCCAAACAACGCATTATTGACCAAGCAGTCGCATTGAAAGAATCAACTGATTGGAAAACAACAGCTGACAAATTGGTGCAATTGCAAAAACAATGGAAAACGGTTGGACATGCAGGACAAAAATTAGAGCAAAAATTATGGTCGGATTTCCGTGGAGCTTGTGATGCATTCTTTAACGCACGTACAAAACACTTCGAAGAGCAAGACAAGCAATTGGAAACGAATTTGCACGCGAAACAAACGATTATTGCTGCAATCGAAACATACGTTCTTCCAGCTGACAAAAAACAAGCCTTGGCAGATTTAAGAGAATTCACGAATTCATTTAATGCTGCTGGTAAAGTTCCAATGAAGGACAAAGATGCGATCTACAATCAATACAAAACAGCGATTGACGCGCACTATGGCAAATTGAAATTGGAAGGTGCTGAAAAAGAAAAAGTGATGTTCGAAGCACGCATG
This sequence comes from Bacteroidota bacterium, assembly GCA_039804825.1. Classification (GTDB taxonomy): domain Bacteria; phylum Bacteroidota; class Bacteroidia; order Flavobacteriales_D; family Crocinitomicaceae; genus M0103. Next base: position 10,181 of record JBDLVK010000131.1, on the reverse strand, counting down.
GAAACATTGGCGTCATCGCCAGATGCGAGTCGTGCTTTTGCAAAAGAAAAAGCAGATATTCGCCAGCAAATTGAACACTTGAAAAACGATATGTTGCAATACGAAAACAACCTTGGTTTCTTCGCGAAATCGAAAGGAGCTGATTTGTTGCGTAAAGAAGTAGAAGGAAAAATCAATGCGTCAAAAGCAAAAATTGATGCCTTGATCCGTAAATTGAAGATGATTCCAAATGAATAGATTCATTAATGCAGTATTGTTATTTGTCTTATTTCCGACCATGTTGATTACAATATTGATCGGGTTTGACATTTCCATCGATATGTTTAAAATCAGAACAACGGGAGCAGCATTACCCTATCGTTTTGAAATTTTATTGGGATTGGGATTATTCATCTTAATTCTGAATGTTCGTCGCAGTGTTCGCCGTTGGATGGGCATGCGCTTGGTGAATCAAACCGAAAAGTTTAAATGGAATCAACCGATGAGCGAAAAGCGCATTAAACGCGTGAGAACCTACAATTTCATGGAAGGATTTGTCATGTTGTTCATTGCTATCACACTTTACATTGTATCCCCAGAAGCATGGATGCCAGCAATCGGTTTTGTTTTTTGCACCGTCGACAACTTAATTTTTACGGTAGTTGGCGTTCGTGGCAATCGATTTAGAGCTGGAATCACGAGTAAAGCTGTTATTACGGCTGATCGAGATGTGAATCTTGTTTACTTCAGCGGTTTACGTAAAGTAACCATTCATCAACAATCGATGTTCTTTGACTACATCAAGAATTTACAACTATCGTTTCCTGTTGATTGTTTGAATGAAGAACAACGCGACGAATTTTTCTCGGCTCTCGAAAGTCAACTTGACAAAGACAAAGTCTTCATCACCAAAAACAGATAATTCATTTTCCTTTTTTGGGATTTTTTTCCCGTTTTGGGAATTCAATTTTACCTTAACTTCATGCAGCCCTTGTTTTTCAAGGGTTTAAGGAATAGGAACGCTTTTAGCAGTTGCACAGCAGTCAAAAGCTGTACCTATGCGAAAATTTGTATCACCGTTTCATTCTGACTTGGAACAATCTTCAGAAGGTACCTCTACCAGATTGAAGATTTCAGGAGGAAACAAGAAGGACGGCCTAGACCTATTTAAGCTCTTCGACAAGCTTAGCGACGGTATACTTGTAGCAGATAAAGAATTTCGTATTCTCTATCTAAACTCTTCATTTAAAGAGATTTTTAAACAACGTTTCAAAGTGAGACGTGAGCAAGAAAGTGTAATAGATCTCAGTAAAGATTTGTTAGACACTGCTTCGTTTGCGCAATTGTGTGAAGCTCTTTTAAAACACGAATACATCGAAATTGAAGATGTTTATTCAACGAAAGATTATCAAATTGATTTGTGCGTTGAACCAAACGAAACAAATGGTTATGTCTTTTCGTTCATTAAACAAAAAAAGGCGGAGCTTGCTCAACAGCAGGAAAATCTTAATCTTCCACCACTTCCAATTGTTCCTTTCGTTTTTGAATTATTACCCAAACGTCGTTTGAGATTCAAGCACATCGGCGAAAATTTCGAAAAAGTTGTACGTCCGCTGAGAAGACAGTTGCTTGATGAACGTTTATCTTACTTTTTATCGCGCATCCATCCAGAAGATTTAGGACGTTTCCTATCAGGAATGGAGAATGCACGTCGTCAAGGTACGATTTGGTCAGTTGAATTTCGATTTATGACCACTTCAGACACGATGAAATGGTTTCAAATTATTGCAGATAATTCTTATGATTCAGGCGATACGAATCTTTGGCATGGCCATTTAGAAGATATCACATTACGCAAATTAAACGATATTCAAAAATCGGTTTTAGTAAATGAAACATTGGACTTTGAACGTGCACGTTTTTCGATGGAATTGCACGATGGCCTAGCTCAATATTTAGTTGCACTCAATTTATACTTAGGTCAAATCGAAGAAAACAAAGAAGTAGACCCAACGGTTTACGGTCATTGTAAACGATTGATAAAAGATAGTTTGGACCAAACGCGCATGTTGTGTTACAATCTATCTCCACCCGAATTAAATAACGGCTGGCAAGAAGCTATAGAAGTTTTGTTTAGCAAAATGAATTCGTTATCAACCATCAAGTTCAATCTATCGATGACGAAAAAAATTGCCAAACAATTGGATACTGAAAAAACATACAATGTCTTCCGAATTATTCAAGAGTTCATAAGCAATTCAATGAAACACTCCGAATGTTCTGAAATTAATTGTTCGATACGCACGCGTCTTGGCAAAATTTATATCCTCGTTTCGGACAATGGAAAAGGATTTGATTCATCACTTATTCGTCAAGGATTTGGTTTAAATAACATGCAAAAACGGGCGAAAATATCCAATGTTAACCTAGCAATTACAAGCGAACCTTCAAAAGGTACAACACTTAAATTAGAAATATAATGAAACAACCACTCACAAACATTTTTCAAAATAATTTGTTTTGTACAAATAATATCAATAATTTAAAGCTATAATTCACCACTGTCATGAAAAACATCAAAGTTTTAATTGTTGAGGACGACCATTTTTTCACACAGCTGATTTATTTTCAGTTGACCTCAAACAATTATTCTTCTAGCCATGTTCAACATGCTAGATCAATAATGGAAGTGGAAGAATTTTCAAAGTTTTTTGTTCCCGATGTCATCTTACTCGATTTGAATATAGTCGATTCAAGTGGAAAAGCAACCTTTGAACGTGTCATCGAAATCTTTCCAAAATCAGCCATCATTATTTTATCCGGAATGGATGACCAAGAAATGGCTTTGGATATTGTAAAACATGGGGCACAAGACTATATTTTAAAAAGTGATTTAAACAACAAAGTACTGCTCAAAACTATAGAATACAGTTTTGAACGTAAAGATTTATTGGACCGCATTCAAAAATCAGAAAAACAATTTCGTGATGTTTTTGAGCAATCACCCTTACCAATGTTTTCAGTTGAAGGTCCTAATTTGGTGATTAAATTAGTAAACAACGCAGCGAAAGATATTTATGGATTCGAAAAGCGTTTGCTTATTGGAAGAGAATTACAAAGTCTCAATTTTGACAAGAAAAAAACGATTAAAATAGACACAACAAAACATTCGTTTACTCGCCATTTAATTCAAAAAACGGCTAATGATTGCCAAATTCATGTCGAAATAATTGGAAATAAGCTTTCAAATAAAAAAGACTCTTTCATTTGTTTGATTATCGATCGCAGTGAAGAAATTGCCTTTGAAGAACAGAAGTACAAAGTAATCAACGAAGCACAAGAAAGCGAGAAGAAAAAGATTGCGATGGAATTGCACGATGGACTTGCTCAGAATTTGGTTCTGATGAGTTTGTGGTTCAACATGTTTAATTTCTCAGATGAACAAAAAGAATTAGGTAAGAATTTTTCGGATATGATCAACAATTCAATCAAAGAATTGAAGGCGGTTTCATATTCGCTTTTGCCACCAGAATTGGAAAAAGGATTCCTATTAGCGTTAGAAAATTTGGTGCATCGTGTCAATCAATTGAACAAAGTATTTTTTAAGCTTACGGTTGAGGACGATATTGTTGAAGATGATTTCGGAATGACTGACAAATTTAATTTGTATCGTATCATTCAAGAATTCGTCAACAATTCCTTGAAACACTCGCAAGCACAAGAAATGGAAATCATTGTGTCGCGCCAAGATGACAAGGTAGTTGTTCTTGTCAAAGATAACGGAGTCGGTTTTGATAAAAATGAAGCGAAAAAAGGTCTTGGAATTCAGAATCTTGAACACCGAATTAAATTAGGTAAATTATTAGGAGAACTTGATAGTAAACAAGGTCATGGAACCGAGTTAAAATTAATTATGGATCAGGTTAAGCAAAACTAACCTTTGAATAATTGATTATTTACTTCTTATTTTCTAAATTGCTTTTATAAATGAATGGGGATTTCCTGTTCGTTTAATTTGATTATTTTGAATGAAACACAACGAATCAACATTGATTGACATACTTCGTGACTTATGCCAAAGCTTGTACCCGTACAATGTGGTAACGAATAACGAAGGAAAAATCCTTGCAATTGGTTCTAATTATCCATCGCATTTTCTTCACCAAAATATCTTTGACTTTTTTTCAAATGAACACAATTCCAAGCAATTTGCATCATTTGTGGTTTTTAACAGTTTAACCATTGAACTGAATAATCAAAAAGTCGAATTAACAGGCCAAATTAAACATTATCAAGTTGAGAACATTTTTTACTTCAACCTTTCAAAAGTTGCTGATGAGGATGTAAAACAGTTAAAATTTGAATTAAGAAAAGAAACGGCAATACGAAAAGAAGTTGAATTTCAAAAAGAATTCTTCACATCTGTACTCGAAAATATCCCTTCCGATATTGCCGTTTTTGACCCTGAACATCGCTATTTATTCATCAACAAGCATGGAATTAAAGATCCTGAAATTCGAAATTTCATGTTTGGAAAAACGGATTATGATTATTGTAAATTAAAGAATCTTGACACTAAAATGGCCGATGGTCGTCGTGCAACGTTTAATCAAGTAGTTGATTCTAAAAGTTCACTTGAATGGGAAGACAATTATGTTCTGCCAAATGGAGATGCACAAACGGTTTTCCGAAAAATGTCGCCAAGCTATGATGAAAATGGTGATTTAAGCTATGTAATTGGTTACGGTATTGACGTTACCCCCATTAAAAAAGCAGAAATACAAGCTAAAAGAAGTGAGGAACATGTACAAGAAGTTAATGCTCAATTGCGCTTACTTGAAAGCTTCCTAAATCATTCGACCGATGCATTACAAGTAAGTAATGTGAAAGGACAGTTAATCTACATCAATGAATCTGCGTCCAAAAGATTAGGAATTCCACAATCAGAAATTCAGAAATACACCATTTTTGACTTTGAATCTGTTTTCAAAACTGAGCAAGATTGGGATGATCATATTGCAGAAATTAAAGAAAAAGAAGTTTTAATCCTTGAAGGACGTAATGTTAATCAAGTCACTCGACAAATCATTCCGGTAGAGGTTAGCGTTCGCTATCAAGAAATCGATGGTGAAGGTTACGTGATAGCATCTTCTCGTGATATTTCAGAACGAAAAGAAGCTGAACGACAACTGAACGACAAGAATCGTTACCTGCAACAGATTACAAATGCAATCAATGCAAGTTCATTGGTTTCTTTTACGGATATCAACGGCATCATTACGTTGGTGAATGAACAATTTTGTAAAACCTCTCAATATTGCGAAGCTGAATTGTTGGGTAAGACACATAAAATTGTTGCATCAAATCACCATTCCAAAGAATTCTGGAAAGAAGCCTGGGATACAATATTAGCAAAGAAAACCTGGAGCGCGGATGTTAAGAACAAAGCAAAAGATGGCTCACATTATTGGGTAAAAACGATTATATATCCGATCTTGAACGCTGCAGACGAAATTGAATCATTCCTATCGATCAGGCAGAATATTACCGCCGCAAAAAACAATGAACTTCAACTTGAAAATCAAGTTGAGTTGCAAAACCTCATTATGAATATTGCAACCCAATTTATTAATTCACCGATTGAAAGTTTGGATTATTCGATTAACCAATCATTAAAAGATATTGGCCAATTTGTAAATGCCGATCGTTCCTATATTTTTGATTATAATACTGAAAAACGAACAAGTTCGAATTTATACGAATGGTGCAGAGAAGGGATAACGCCTCAAATTGAAAACCTTCAAGATGTTTCTTTCGATGATATGCCTTTGTGGATTGAAAAGCATTTCGCAGGTGAGCCAATGGATATTCCAGCTGTCGATGAATTGCCAAAGGAGAAATTACGTGAACTCTTGGAAATCCAAGATATCAAAAGTTTACTTGCTCTTCCTTTGATGAAAGAAGGACATTGCATTGGGTTCATTGGATTCGATTCTGTAAACAATCACTATACATACGCCGAACGAGACAAGAAAATTCTGACATTATTTGCTGAAATGTTAGTAAACGTAACAATTCGAAGAGAAAATTTAGAGGAAATTGAACGTTCTAAAGAGCAAATTCGTCAGATTAATTTAAATCTCGAAAAAGAAGTTATTGAAAAAACTTTAAAAAATGCTGAATTATCGCGTTTATTGACAGACCAAGAAAAATTAGCGATGATTGGGGAAATCTCCGCCGGAATTGCACATGATTTGAATACACCACTTGGTTCGATCAAAGTTGGAGCAGAAAGTATTCGATATACACTCGAAAGCTTGTTCAAATCGATCATGGAAAAATGTACGATTGAACAATTACATTTTGCTTGTAATCGTGCAGTAGAAAATAATATTGAATTATTTATTGGTGGAATTCAATCGCGACGAGAGGCAGCAGCATTTGAGGAGTATATCCGTACCAATTTCCCTGAAATTTCAGTTGATATTCCGACACTTTCCAATAACCTTGTAAAAGCGCGCATCTCAATTGAAGAAAAAGAAGTGATTAATCATATACTTCAAACTTCGAATCCATTTGATTATTTAAATTTAATTTATCATATCCAGACAACAAGAACCTTTATTGATACGATATTAATTGCAAGTGATAAAGCAAGTCAAGTTGTTAAAAACCTGCGTACTTTCGTTCGATTTGATCAAAACTCAATGAAGGCACCTGTTAATTTGAAGCAAAATATTTCAACCGTATTAAATGTCTTCAATTATGAAATCAATTCAAAAGTTGAGTTACATTTCAATATTGACCCAATGATTGTAATTGAAGGTTACGAAATTAAACTCTATCAACTTTGGTCCAACCTTATTAAAAATGCAATTGAAGCAATTCCTGGATACGGCAAATTAATTATTGAATCTGTGGAAACAGATAAAACGTATGAGATTTCAATAGAAAATGATGGAGACGTAATTCCAACGGACGTTCTAGAGAATATGTTTACCAAATTCTATACAACTAAATCGAAGTCAAACGGCACTGGTTTGGGGTTAAGCATTGTACAAAATGTAGTAGAAGAACATCATGCGAAAATTCAAGTTACCTCTGTTCCAAACTCTACTCGATTTACAGTCACTTTTTACAAATAAATTACACAAGATTGATAGACAATTGTTTGATTCATCACAAACCTAAATTATTTTAGAATTTGTTATTTTTTTCATTTACTTTTGTACAATGAATAATTTAAAATATGCGGTTGTTTGTGTTGATGATGATCCGTTCATCTTACAAATGCTTTCGTTTCAATTGAATAAAATCATTGAGCCGAAAACTACGCTTTTGGAGTGTTATTCTGATCCAACAGTTGTTCTAGAAAATTTGAACGAATTATTAGATAATCAAATCGAAATTTTAATCATTGTTGTGGATTATCAAATGCCAAAATTGAATGGTGCCGAATTGATTCGATCAATCAAGGAAAAATACCCGCATATCAAATGTGTAATGCTTTCTGGACAAGCAAATCATGTTATTGTTAAAGAGTTAAGTGAAGAAAAGCACTTAGAACAATTCATTTCAAAACCTTGGGACGAAGAAAAACTTTATCAGGTTGTTCGACCTATTTTAGAAAGCGTAGCTTAATACACTAAATTTCACCGATTTCCTTACAAAGATAGGTTTGTCCACCTGTAATTGTCTTTACGGCTTCTTTAATTTCTGAAATCGGAGAATTTTTCGTAACAAAACCTTTAGCACCTATTGCAAAAGCTCGTTGAATATAGGATGGATCTGTATGAATTGTAAGCATCATAATGTTAATCGCTGGGTTCACTTTGATTACCTCTTCAGTAATATCCAGACCGCTCATGGCTCCCGGCAAATTAACATCCATAAAAACAATATCTGGCTTAATTTCCAGAATACCCTCTTTAACACCCTCTGCGTGATGAAAAACATGAACTTCGTCATACCCCAAATCTTTGAGAAGTGTTTCCCAAATGGTGGCAATTAATTTGAAATCCTCTACGACAACAGCTTTCATTGTATTCATTTCATTTCCAATAAAGTAGATATTAATTCCCTTTACGGAGAGTGATTTTCAAATTTATTCATTAAATAGCTTCAAAACAAGCAATTTAATAGAAAATAAAAATATTTTTTGAACAATTTGGCATCCTTAGGAATTCAATAATTATTTCCATCATTTTTATCATTTCTGGTTAAAAAAGGCACAGAATTAACTGTGCCTTTAACCCGAAACCACCTAACTATTGCTTATTGCGCAGACAGTATTATTGCCTGCCCTACAAAGAACGTTGGATTATTCGTTCAATTCAGAAATTCCTATAATTTGAATAGGATATACTTTATACATACTAGAAGTTCCTAAGTAAAACTACGTAGTAAATCTCAAAAAAAGCTTATTTTTTAAAGGTTACAAAGCGAATTTCTTCTTTTAAATTATTCTGTGCATCGGCCAATTTAAAGATTGGAATGTAACGACCACCTCCCAATTCTGCCGCTGCTTTCATTTCATCTTCATCCATGGGTTTGTTTTTAATTCCAACAACAGACATTTGAATTCCTTTTCGTTTGTATTTCTTGATAAACTTCTTGTAGTCGTCCGAACTACGATTAAATGCACCATCCGTTATTACTATGATTTGATTCACACCATCATCCAAATAACCTTTTAAACATTGCTTGTATCCAAGTTTTATTCCAGCTCCTCCTGCTGTTAACCCAGATGCTTTCAAATCTTCGACTTGCTTATTGATTTTCTCTTTATCGGACCCTGAAGTTGGAGGCAATAATACCATCGCTTCGGTTGCGTACGTTACAATTCCCATTTTATCCTGAGGTCGCAACATTTGTGTTAATTGAAACAAGGAAAACTTCATCAATTCAATTTTATCAACTTGTTTCATTGAAGCTGAAACATCCAGTACAAAAACTACATTAATCGGTTTGAAGTACTCTTGGTTAAAATTGTTTTTATCCAATTGCGCCAATTCTAAAGGTATCGATGAATTTTCAACTGTTGAGGTTGGTTCATTCTTCAATTGATCTTCTAAGTTTTGTTCAACTTGCTCAACTAGAACTATTTCGACAATAGAATCTTTTTGGGCAATTTCAGCTTCAACCGGATTCGGTAAAGGGGTTTCAATAATTGGATCTTTCTCCAATTCCAAAATGACATAATTGCGCTGAAAATTAACATAGGCACCCAACTCCGCTGGAAGATAGCCGTCATGAGTTGCATAGAAATAACTTAAACCCAAGGTTGCTTCCTTTTTGATTTTACCATTTTTATCGGTTGCGTTCACCCAAATCGGTTGACCATTTTGAATCATTGTCACTTCCGAACTCATCAAAGGTTTTCGTGTTTCTTTGTCGACAGTTACAACGGTTAAATCAAATTTGTTTGCTTTTCCCCCCGGTCGTGTTGAGAAATCAGGACACGCTGTAAACGCACTTAGATTGTCTTGTGGAAGTTCGGTTATGTTTCCCGTTAATTTAATAGTAGTAGCTTCATTCTTATCACTTGTAAAGATTTGTACTTCGTAATTAAATCTTCCTTTTGCTTTTGGATTCACTTGTAAACGAACGACAATAGAGCTATCAGGCTCGATGAATTGACCGTTCACAATATAAACTACATCGTAAGGTTTTTTGACGCTTAACAAGTATTCTTTTTTCGTTCCTAGGTTATTGACGACAATGTCTACAAAATGATCGTCATAAGGCTCTAAATCACCAAAATCGTGCTTTATCTTCTCGAATTGAATTTGAGTAACAGCGTTGAATCCCAAAAATGTGATAAAAAAGATAAGGAGTGTTTTCATGAGCTCAAATATATTAAAAAACGAAGTGCATTAGAATGGTTACGTATCAGCATAAAAAAAGCCCCGATTACTCGGGGCTTTCTACTTATTTTATTTAGAATTAGTGCTTGCAGGCACCATCACATTTCTTTTTATCTTTGCATTTTGCATCATCTTTACATGCTATATTATCAGCACAACAAGCTCCTTCTTTTTCGCATTTACCACCACCGATGAATTTCCCATCTTTTCCGTAGTGTGCTAAACACATTTCTTTTTCTTCAGCTGAACAACCTAAAGAGTCACACATCTTAGCACATTCGTCTTTCGACATAGTAGCGCATTTTGACATGTCACATTTTCCAATCATTGTTTCAC
>JBDLVK010000130.1:0-6814 GCA_039804825.1 Bacteroidota bacterium | reverse complement strand
TAAGAATCAAAATAGAAGAAATGATGGTGTTCGTTTTTGTTTCTGGATTGCGAATTCCTCCGAAGAAAAAAATCGGTAGAAATAGAAAAAACAGAATTCCAAGTGAACTTGACCATAACATACTGGCAAAAGGCCAATGCATCACTTTAAATAGCGTTGCTAGACAAATTACAATTGCAAATATGGTTGCGATTCCGATGAGCAGTTTGTCTTTGCGTTGTTTCTGTTCTTTTACTTTCAAAATTGATAGGATTGGAAGAAACAAGAAGCAGAAAAAAACAATTCCAGTGAGCAATAATAATGATGCTCCAGGCCAATGCATAATTTTAAACAAAGAACCAATTATAAAGGTGAAAGCTGAAAAAGCTCCACTCAAGATCATGACTTTTTTCATGGCGTAATAATTTTTAAATGTTAGTAATAATTGTGTCTCTTCTTGAATTTCCCGAAGCTCATGTTTGTAAAAACGGTGAATAATGCTCCGGTAAAATTCATCGAAGTTTTTGTCAGGTAACATTTCTGTTTCAATTACACAACAAATGTGGTCCAGGAGATCTAGCTGCAGCTCCTCCGACTCAATTCCATTACGTCTAATGTCCTCAAGAATGAACGCTATGTGTTCGTCTTTTAAAACATACATTTTAACCCATTTTAGGTTTTAAGTCTAACAGAAAAATCATCGTGTCGATGAAATCCGAAAACTCATTCACCTTTTCTGTCGCGACTTTTTTACCAGTTTGAGTTACTGAGTAATACTTACGAATGCGGTTTCCTACATTCACTACATCTGTGGTTAAAATTCCTTGTGCTTCCATCGCGTGCAATGTAGGATACAACGCGCCTTCAGTCAATTGAATTTTTCCACCCGTAAGGTCTTTTACTTTCTGAGTAATCTCATACCCATACATTTTGTCGCTTTCCGACAATAACTTTAAAATAATCGTTTTTAAAGTTCCTTTTACTAGTTCTGATGAATACATGATACAAATATATACTTTTTATTTTATATACCTAAGAAAATTATGTATAAATTTTACAAAGTATTATCGAGATTCTTTAAAAGCCTTTATTAATGGGTGTTTCATAAAAAAATAAATAAAAAAAAGACCCCGAAAATCGGAGTCTTTTGAATTTGCTACATGAAAATTTGTTTATTTCTGTTTGTTTGAAGCGTTGTTTTGCTCATGTAGTTGATGGTGTTGTGTACGATGTTTGAGTTCCGCAATGTTGTTGGTGACCGTGGCAATGTCTTGGAACAAATGCTGCGAGACTTCCGAACGTTAGAATTGCTGTTACTGTTGCGATGATGATGCTTGTTTTTCTTTTCATAATTTCCTTCGTTGATGATTAACAATGACAGTGTTGTTTGTTTTTGAATTGTGTGTATTCTTCGTCTGACATTTGTCTGATTTTATCCATAAATGCGTTGCGATAATCTGATTTGCACTGGCGCATTTTGCGTCCCATAAACAAACGGAACAAGAGGAAGAAGATTAAAAAGGAAAGTAGGATATGAGGAACAAGAAATAATAATGTACCTATCAAAATTCCTTTTGTGATTGATTTAAAAATTGATTTTGTCATTTTGTGTGTTTTGATAATTTGTTAGTTATTAGTGAAGACGAACGTGCTTGATTTTTACTTTAAATAGGGCAAAAAAAATCCACCTACTTGGTGGATTCCTTTAAATTGTTGTTTTATTGACCGCAACGATTTTTGAATTGTGCTTTAAATTCTGCGCGCTCTTCGTCTGTCATTTGCATCATTTTTTCTTTCAAAGCTTTTCGTTCCCTGAATTTCGATTTGCCTTTTGGTCCGCCAAAATTTGATCCGCCAAAAAGTATTCTAGACAGAATAAATAATCCAGCTGCCTGCCAATACGTGATTTCAGGTAATTGGAAAATATCTGGCATTAGCCAATTCCACAATAACATGATTACCCAAATAAATGCTGCCATTCCTATTGCAATCAATGGAACAAATAAAAATGCTTTGCGTCCCCAATTCTTGTTCATATGTTTCGTTTTAAAATGTTAATTCGTTGTATAAATGATTCAATTTATTGCGCAGGTGTTTCACTGCATAGCCTTTGCGACTAATAATTGTTTTTAAGTTTTCTCCTTTTTGATCGGCAATTTCTTGTAAAGTAAAATCTTCCAATTCGTTTAGGACAAATACTTCTCGTTGATTACTTGGTAATTCATCCAAGGCTTCCATCAATTCTTCCCAAAAGAGTTCTTTGAAATGACCTAGCTCCGGATTGTTGCTATCGTCTAGCAGTAAAATGTCCTTAAAGTTAAATTCCCCATCTTCATCTGAATAAGCATAGTTTTCAAGTGAATCAGTTGTTTTTTTGCGGTAGCGATCTGTTACTTTATTGCGGGCAACTTGATATATCCAGCCACTGACATTTTCGATATCCTGTAAGTTGGTTAAATTGCTTAATTGATACCAAACATCTTGAATAATGTCTTCAGCATCTTCAGTTGTCTTGACTTTTCCACGAATAAAGCCAAACAATTTTTTTCCAAATTGTTGTACAATTGATGTTAAGGAAGTTGACCTTTGTTCGCTCATCGAATAGTTCATAATTAGTTCCATGCTCTTGAAGACGAACCATGAAACCTTTTACTTTAAAAAATTGAATTTTTTTTCAAAGGTCATTTAATTTCTGATACTTACATTGTTAAAAATTGATAATTCATGACGGATTGTCACCTAGGTAACTTTTGGCAAGATTTTAGACTAACTTTGAGCATGAGTAAAAAAAACGTATCCTTTTCATGGGCATTTAAAGAGTTTATCTGGCCGAGAAAAAAAATAATATCAATTGGTTTAATACTAATTATCATTCGAAGTTTAGCAGGATTGGTACTTCCATATGCGAGTAAAAATTTATTAGATGTTGTTGTTCCTTCTGGAGATAAACAAGCACTTTGGATTTTAATTGTTGTGGTTTGTGCTTCTTTATTAGTACAAGCTGTCAGTTCGTATTCACTGACAAAATTACTGAGTGTTGAAGCACAGCGTTTAATTTCTGTATTAAGAACAAAAGTGCAACGCAAATTATTGACCTTGCCAATTAGCTTTTTCGATAACAATAAATCGGGAGCTTTAGTATCACGTGTTATGACGGATGTTGAAGGTGTTCGAAACATTGTTGGAACAGGCTTGGTGCAATTAATAGGAGGAACAATTACTTCGATTATCGCCTTGGTGTTTTTGATTAAAATCAATGCATGGATGACTTTATTCGTTTTGTTGCCAGTTATCATTTTTGCATTTATAGCTTTAAAGGCGTTCGCATATATTCGTCCAGTGTTTAGAGATCGCGGGAAGATCAATGCTGAGGTTACGGGCCGATTAACAGAAACGATGAACGGTGTTCGCGTCATCAAAGGATTTAATGCCGAAGAGCAAGAGAATAAAATTTTCGAAAAAGGGGTGGATCGTTTGTTTGAAAACGTGAAAAAATCCTTGACGGCGACAGCAATTATGACAAGTTCTTCTACCTTCTTACTTGGTTTGGCTTCGGCAGGAATTATGGGGATTGGTGGCTATTTCATGATGGGAAATACAATGTCAACAGGTGATTTTATTTCGTTCACCTTGTTTTTAGGGTTTATGATCGCGCCGATTGTGCAAATGAGTAACATCGGAAGTCAATTGACGGAGGCGATGGCAGGATTGGATCGCACACAAGAATTGATGAACATGACAGAGGAAAATGATCCTGAAGTTCGTACCGTTGAAATTGAATCGATTAAAGGTGATATAGAATTTAACGATGTACGCTTTAGTTATGAGGAAAGTAAGGAAGTCTTACATGACATTACGTTTTCTGCGCCTGCTGGGAGTGTGACAGCATTAGTTGGCTCTTCCGGTTCAGGAAAATCTACAATTGCAGGATTGGCAGCAACATTCTTAAATCCAACAGGTGGAATGATTACTTTGGATGGAATAGACACATCAAAAATCAATTTGAGCAGTTTTAGAAAACACTTGGGTGTTGTTTTGCAAGATGATTTCTTGTACGAAGGAACAATACGTGAGAATATTTTATTTCCGCGTCCGAATGCAACCGAAGAAGAATTATTGAAAGCAGTTCAAGGTGCGTATGTGAATGAATTTACGGATCGCTTTGAATTAGGTTTGGATACAGTGATTGGAGAACGAGGAGTGAAACTTTCTGGAGGACAACGTCAGCGAATTTCCATAGCGCGTGCTTTATTAGCAAATCCTAAAGTGATTATTTTGGATGAAGCAACTTCGAATTTAGATACAGAAAGTGAATCATTTATTCAACGTAGTTTGCAAGATTTAATGCAGAACAGAACTACATTCGTAATTGCTCACCGATTAAGTACGATTCAAAAAGCAGATCAAATATTGGTCATCGAAGAGGGAAGAATCGTAGAAAGAGGCAAGCACGATGAATTAATCGCTAAAAAAGGTAGATACTTCGACTTGTTTACTTACCAAAGTCGAATCTAAACAATCAGTTAATAAAAAAATAAAAGGGAGCGTTGCTTAAGCGCTCCCTTTTTTTATTCTCTTGCATCAACCTGAAAAATTTTTATACTTCCTCAAAACTTTAAACTAAAAAAGGAAGTAATAGCAAGGAACTTAATAAAATCTAAAATAATTATCCTTGAAAAACACTAGGAAAGAATTATGTCTCAAAAGTAAGCTGAGCAATTCTAATTTAAAAACAAAAAACAATTTAAGCTACGATGTATAAAGTAAATAATATGATTAAAAAACGTATTATTGCATTTAAATAAGAGCTTTAAAATACATTTATAATTACGATGTCTAACGTTAAAAGTGATCAATTATTTAAATTAATTCATTCCTTATCGAAAGGAGAGAAGCGCTTTTTTAAAATCTATACAACCCGTATAAATCCCGCTGGTGATAAAAAGTTTTTGCGTTTGTTTGATGCAATTGAGAAACAAGAGATGTATGATGAAGATGCAATTCTTCGCAAAGAAAAATCCTTTGTTCCAGCGCAAATTTCGAACATGAAAGCCCATTTGTATTCCCAACTATTAAAGAGTTTGCGTTTATTAAATGCGAGTAAGGAAGAACATTTGGAATTGACCATGTATTTAGATTATGCACGTATTTTATATAATAAATGTTTGTATAAAGAGTGTGTAAAGATGTTGGATAAAGCTAAATTATTGGCAATCGAGAATAACAGCTCTATTTTATTATTGGAAATTCTGGATTTGGAAAAATTAGTTATTCCAAAAACAATTGAATCCGGAAATCAACAACGCGTGAATGCCTTGATTGATTATACAAATAGCGTTACTGAAAGTATCCGAAATGGAAATGGCTATTCCAATTTGGCCTTAAAAATGAATGCATTTTATGTGCAAACGGGTTTCAGTAAGGATCCAGAAGACATTGCTCACATAGCAGATTTATTTCAAGAGAATATTCCTGATTTTGATGAAAATAGTTTGTCATTTCAAGAGCGTTTGCATATGTATAATGCATATGTGGGCTATTTCTTTTACATCCAAGATTTTGAAAATGGATATGTTTACGCTCGAAAGTTAGTGGATTTGTTTCATGAAAATCCTGAAATGAAACAGCATAAACTTGAAGCGTATATCAAAGCGCTTAACAGCTTGTTGGTTGTGTTGAATAAATTGCGCTACATCAAAGAATTTGAAAAAACGTTACGCGAATTGACAGCAATCAAGCGAAACAAAGAGTTGGATTTAACAGAAAACATCAATTTAAATCTGTTTAAGGCAATTTATGTTCATCAGATCAATCGCCATTTTATGCGCGGACAGTTTACATCTGGAACACGCATTGTTGATGCATTAGAAGATGAATTGAATCGTTTTTTACCAATGCTTGATAAACATTCGATTTTAATTTTCTATTACAAAATTGCTTGTTTGTTTATCGGCTGTGGAAAATTCAAAATTGCCGTTAAATGGTTGAATAAGATTTACAATGAAAAACAAATTGATTTACGCGAAGACATTTTGGCTTTTACACGGATTCTTTTGTTGGTTTGTCATTACGAAATGGGGAATGAAACCTTGGTAGAATCCAATATTCGTTCAACCTATCGTTATTTTTCTAAAAAAGGACAGATCAGTGAATATCAGCGGAACATTTTGGAGTTCGTGCGGTATTTGTTTAGCGAACCTTCGGAGAAAAATGTACATCGCCAGTTCATTCGCCTGAAAGAAAAAATGCTCGAATTAGAGAACAATCCATTAGAGAAAAAAGCCTTCATGTATTTTGATATTATTTCTTGGTTGGATAGTAAAATTTTCTTGCGACCACTTGAATTAGTTACCCGAGAAAACGCTGTGAAACGATTGAGAACAGTACAAAACAAAAACGCTGAAAGTTTCCCTTCAGCGCTTTAATATCTTAAATGATTATTCATTAATACATTTCTGCTTTTTTAGAACTGTTTTTCCAACCAGCTTTGTATTCAGCGTCCACGAAATAAATTTTAACATCTGCTTTGTACTCTGCATCTACGAAATAGACTTTCTTTTTAGCTTTATATTCAGCATCAACAAAATACCATTTACCGTCATTGTCGCCAGCTTTGTATTCAGCATCTTCCTTGTAAACTAACAAATCAGCTTTGTATTCTGCGTCAACAACGTAAACTTTTACATCAGCTTTATATTCAGCATCAACAGAATACACTTTTTGTGCATTTACCGCTGAAGTTCCAGCGAATGTCAATGCAACGAGTAGTAAGAATTTTTTCATTTGAATTGATTTTAGATAAAACTACAAAGAATAGTTGATTTATCATCGTTTA
>JBDLVK010000129.1:0-40442 GCA_039804825.1 Bacteroidota bacterium | reverse complement strand
ATGTGTTAATTGCTGTTGGTATGCGCTTCGATGATCGTGTAACGGGTGATGTTTCACGTTATGCAAAACAAGCGAAAGTGATTCACATCGACATCGATAAAGCTGAATTGAACAAAATTATTCCTGCCGAAGTTGCTATACATGCAGATGCGAAAGAGGCCTTACTCTTGTTAACGGAGGCTGTCCAACCAACAACGCATGGACAATGGCTACAGCAATTTAAAGATTTGGAAGCTGTTGAAGCAAACGAAATTGTAGAAGCGGCGATTCATCCAGAAAGTGAAGAATTGAAAATGGCTGAAGTCATTCACCAACTTTCTGAATTCACGGATGGGAAAGCAATTGTTGTGACGGATGTTGGACAACATCAAATGGTAACAGCGCGCTATTACAAATACACAGGTCAACGCAACAACGTAACCTCAGGCGGTTTGGGAACGATGGGCTTTGGATTGCCAGCTGCGATTGGTGCTAAATTGGGAAATCCAAGTCAAACAGTTGTTGCTATTATTGGTGATGGTGGTTTCCAAATGACCTTGCAAGAATTGGGAACGATTTTACAAGCACAAGTCGATGTGAAAATTATGGTGTTAAACAATAACTTTTTAGGAATGGTGCGCCAATGGCAACAATTGTTCTTCGATCGTCGCTATTCGTTTACCGAAATTGTGAACCCAGATTTTTGCGCCATTGCAAAAGCATTTTCGATTGAAACTTTAAAAATTACTGAACGCAATGAATTGCAAAATGGCTTAGAATCAATGCTTCAATCCAAAGGTGCATTTTTCTTGGAAGTAGTCGTTCAGCAAGAAGAAAATGTCTTCCCAATGATTGAAACCGGCGCTTCAGTTTCAGAAATCCGATTAAACTAATAACATGGAAAAGATTTTTAATATATCAGTATTTACTGAGAATCGAATAGGAATATTGAATCGAATCACGATCATTTTTACGCGTCGTCATTTGAACATTGAAAGCATCACGGCATCAGAGTCAGAAGTGAAAGGTGTTTACCGGTACACGATTGTTGTGAAAACGGACGAAGAACAGGTGAAAAAAGTGGTTGGACAAATTGAGAAGCAGGTGGAAGTGTTGAAAGCATTTTATCATGCCGATGAAGATGTTGTTCATCAAGAAATTGCCTTGTATAAAATCTCAACACAAGCATTTTTAAAAGGAGAAACAGAAAGTGTGATTCGCGAACACAACGCACGAATTTTAGCCGTTGAAGAAGCTTTCATCATCATTGAAAAAACAGGTCAGCCGAAAGAATTGGATCAATTGTTTGAAGATCTAGATCAGTTCGATGTGCTTGAATTTGTGCGCTCAGGACGCGTTGCAATCTCAAAACCAATGAAAACACTCAAAACATACTTACACGAATTAGAACATTAAGAACTACAAAATGAAAAATTACTTTAATAGCTTACCGTTTAGAAAACAAGTAGAACAATTGGGTAAATGCGATTTCCTACCAAAATCAGAATTTGAAAATGGCGTTAATGCTTTGTTGAACAAGAAAATTGTCATTGTTGGGTGTGGTGCTCAAGGATTGAATCAGGGATTGAACATGCGCGATTCTGGACTGGACATTTCATACGCATTGCGCAAAGAGGCCATCGAACAACAAAACACGTCCTATAAAAATGCCGTTCAAAATGGGTTTGTTGTTGGAACCTACCAACAATTGATTCCAGAAGCCGATTTGGTATTGAATTTAACTCCTGACAAGCAACACACAAAAGTTGTTTCGAATATAATGCCACTCATGAAAAAAGGCGCGACCTTGTCCTATTCTCACGGGTTTAATATTGTGGAAGAAGGCATGCAAATCCGAGAAGATATCACCGTTATTATGGTTGCTCCAAAATGTCCAGGAACAGAAGTGCGTGAAGAATACAAACGTGGTTTTGGTGTTCCAACATTGATCGCAGTTCATCCAGAGAATGATCCACGAGGAAAAGGTTATGAGCAAGCAAAAGCATATGCTGTGGCTACAGGTGGACACAAAGCAGGTGTTTTATTGTCCTCGTTTGTGGCGGAAGTGAAATCAGATTTGATGGGTGAACAAACGATGTTGTGTGGTTTATTGCAAACGGCTTCAGTCTTGTGTTTTGATAAAATGGTTGAAAACAGGGTAGAACCGTCGTATGCTGCCCATCTGATTCAATATGGTTGGGAAGAAATAACGGAAGCATTGAAACAAGGTGGAATTACCCACATGATGGATCGCTTGTCAAATCCAGCCAAAATTGAAGCGTTTGAATTAGCTGTTGAACTAAAATTTATCCTTCGTCCACTGTTTACTAAACACATGGATGATATTTTAAGTGGTGATTTCGCCAATCGAATGATGAAGGATTGGGCAAATGGCGATGTTGAATTGCTTGAATGGCGACGTCAAACAGGAGATACAGCGTTTGAAAAAACAACCGCGAGCAATGAAAAATTCAAAGACCAACGCTACTTTGACCATGGAACTTTGTTGGTGGCGTTTGTAAAAGCAGGTGTTGAATTGGCTTATGAAACTATGACGAAATCAGGAATTAAAGCTGAATCAGCCTATTACGAATCCTTGCATGAAGTTCCGTTAATCGCCAATACCATCGCACGAAAAAAGTTGTTCGAAATGAATCGCATAATTTCTGACACTGCGGAATATGGTTGTTATTTATTCTACCATTCCTGTGTTCCTTTACTTGAAAAATTCATGGCGAAATGTCCAGATAATGTGTTAGGAACAAATTTCTCCGCTTCAAATGAGGTAGATAATTTGGAATTAATTGCTGTTAACAAATCCATTCGATCGCATGAGATTGAACTGGTGGGAGATTCTTTGCGCCAAGCAATGACCGATATGAAAACGCTCAAGTAAGATGGAATTAGTTGATCAAATCAATAGAGCTTTCAAAACACTCGAGTCGGTTGTTACTGAAACACCTTGCTCGTGGAACATGAACTTGTCGGAACATTTAGGTGCAAATATCTATTTAAAACGGGAAGATTTACAAGTGGTACGCTCCTACAAAATTCGAGGAGCGTACAATAAAATTCACTCATTGAATGAAACACAAAAATCGCAGGGAATTGTGTGTGCAAGTGCAGGGAATCATGCGCAAGGCGTGGCATATTCGTGCAATTTATTAAAAATCAACGGTACGATTTTCATGCCCACCACAACGCCAAAACAAAAAATCAAACAAGTTGAATTGTTTGGAAAAGGAAATGTGACTATCGTTTTAGCAGGCGATACCTTTGACGATGCCTACAAGGAAGCAATCGTGTTTTGTGAAAAGAATAACAATGTTTTCGTTCACCCATTCGATGATGAGAAGGTGATTGCAGGACAAGGAACAATTGGGTTAGAATTATTAAAACAGGTGAAAGCCCCAATCGATTATTTACTTCTTCCAATTGGCGGTGGCGGATTGGCCGCGGGAGTTTCAACGGTTTTTAAGCACTTGAGTCCAACTACGAAAATCATTGGAGTTGAACCAGCTGGAGCTGCTTCGATGAAATCGGCGATAGAAGCAGGTGAAAATTTGGGATTAGAAGAAATCGACAAGTTTGTGGACGGTGCAGCGGTAAAACGTGTGGGCGATTTAAATTTTCAACTGTGTCGCGATCGCTTGGATCGTGTCATCACAGTGGATGAAGGAAAGGTGTGCAGTACCATTCTGAAATTGTACAACGAAGAAGCCATGGTGGTTGAACCAGCGGGAGCTTTGAGCATCGCGGCCCTAGATCAATTGAAAGAAGAACTTCACGGAAAAACGGTTGTTTGCATTGTGAGTGGAAGCAACAACGATATAACGCGAACGGAAGAAATTAAGGAACGATCGCTGTTTTACGAAGGACTCAAACATTACTTCTTAATTCAATTTCCGCAACGACCTGGAGCCTTGAAAGATTTTGTGAGCAAAGTGTTGGGACCGTCAGACGACATTACGTTTTTCCAATTTTCGAAGAAGAACAACCGAGAAAGTGGTCCTGCAGTTGTTGGCTTGGAGTTAAAAAACAAAACTGATCTTGAGGCAATTGTGCAGAACTTAGAACGTTTGCAATTTCATTTCGAGTACTTAAATCAAAATCCAAGCTTGTTCACACAATTGATTGGGTAGTGGAATTAAAATAGCTTTTTTGCTTTTCTCCAGTTTAGCAATTCATCTCCTTCGATGCGAATTGCTTTGAGATTCGTAGAGAAATTGGCTGCTTCTTGCATCGCTTTTGCATGCGTTCCGTTGCGGTAAAATGCCAATAAATCTGCTTCCGTTTCCCACAAAGTCATTGTGTACCAGGTTCTGAAACTCCAATTGGGCGAAACTTTAAATTGTTTGCAGTTGGAGGATTGTAATTCAGCAATGATTTTTCGATTGAAACCAAAAAAGGCCTTGAACTTTGAATACGATGATAATTCGAGTTTGGTGATAGATACGATCATTCGTGAATACAGATTTTTTGAATTGTTTGTCCTTGCTTCGATGAAACTTGAATGAAATAGATTCCTTCGTTTTCCAAGTGAAAGCTTGCTTTTCCATTTTTCAATTCAGTGCTATGAATTTTTCTTCCGAATTGATCAATCACATAAATTGTTCCTTCATCATCAGTCGATTTGATCTGAACGAATCCGGAAGATGGATTTGGGAAAATGTTCAACTGATTTCCTGAAAGTTCAGTTAACGAAGCAAGTTGGTCGCCATAGAGAAAACTGAAGGGTAATCCGCATAAAAAAGTTGAATCATTGGGGTCTTGGATCATCAGCATTCCAGTGAATAAGGTGTTTTGTGGCACTTGCGAAGCCGGAGTGAGGTTGATATTGAAATAATTCCCACTTGTAAAACCTGCGTTGGCATCACTTGGCGTACTCAAAAATGACGGAACCATCATGTTGTTGACGAACGAAATGTATGGATTCGCATCAAGCAAGATGCTGAAAAATGGATAAACAATAAAATGCTCACTACTATTGTAAACCGTAATATTGAACGAGTTGGCATCAACGTAAACTGTATCAACTGTCAACGAATCACAAACCGTTTGTGCTTGGCCAAAATGCACGCTCGATATCAAGCTCAAAACAAGGGCTAACTTTTTCATAGAAAAGAATTTACAAAAACAAAACATACTCAAGGACGATTTTGTTCATCCAAAGGTTGTATAAAAAAGGAAGATGTGTAATTCATTTTTTCTTCCGGATAAATCCATAATAGATGCAAACCAAACTTAAAACGATGTGCATAATCCCGCGTGTATATCCAAGTGATGCGTCTTGTACGATTGTCGTTCCAGCGACGGGAATAGAAACATGCAAAAATGCCAAGTAAAGTTGAATGCCTCCACTCACGAAAAACGCACCTGCCAAAAATTTTCGAAACTCAATGCTTTTAAAAGCAAAGTAAATACTTGCAAGTGCTGTCAGAATAATGAGAATTAAATAGACGATTGACATATCGAAAAGGGTTATGGAGCAACAATTGATTTGTCTGATTTACGCAAATGTTCGGGCATATTTTCTCGCGCCCATTGTGACATACTGTCAATGATAGGAAACAAAGTCATTCCATAAGGAGTAATCGAATATTCAACTCTTGGAGGAATTTCAGCAAAAACAGTCCGTTCGATAATGCCATCTATTTCCAATTCACGCAATTGATTCGTTAAGGTTTGCTTGCTGATGTCGTGCATATCCTTCAGCATTAAACTGTAGCGATTGCGACCTGTTCGAATCATGCGTATGATACTCGGTTTCCATTTTCCACCAATTAGATTCATTGTAAATGAAACTGGACAATTGCCCGGCATAAAGTCTTTTGTCTTTCTAACTACCGCATTTCCCATTGGTCTAAAATTTTAGGCTATAAACAATCTTAATTGTCATTGACAACAAGTAGTCCAAGTTAGTAATTTCGTTTGAAACGGATAGCAATTATCCCAAAAGCACTACGAATTAATAAAAGAACCAATCATGAACAGAGTTTTAGCCATTTTGACAATCGACACAGAGAATTTACCAAGTAACTTTCAGGAAATCATCCAACATGAAAGAGAAGTAGTAGCGGATTGGAAAGCAGAAGGATTTTTGGAACAATTGTATTTGCGTCCTACAAGAGATGGAGCAGTATTGATTTTTAAAGACTTGGATGCAGAGAAAGTGGAATTATTGATGACAAGACTTCCGCTGTACCAGTTGAAAAAGTCCTTGGAAATTTTACCATTGATTAAAGATTCAGCGATTTAAGCGTTTACTCACAAGCGCCGTTTTCCTTCGCTACTTCAATCCACATTTCAGACAATGCGCTTGAATCGGCTCCTAATGAACGCGCCAAGAACAAGGCCATACGCATCATAAGAACAGCAGCTTCATGGAAATCGTTCATGCTCGACAAGCCATTGACATGCAATTGTGCGTGTTCCTGCAAAAGTTCGTTGTGCGCTTCGATGAAGGATTGAACATCCGTTTTGTCGAGTGAAATTTGTGGTGTAATCAACGCCTCTTGCCATTCAATTGGCAGTAAGAGTGCAAGTTGTTCACCATTTAGCAATCCACTTTTGCGCCATTGTTTTAAGGTTGCTGTGTCTCCCGATTCCGACAAACCTGTTTCCAAAAGTAGGGTGAAAGCGATATCAGCCAAGTTCTGCATGATTTCCAAATAAGCATCTTGCGCCAATTCGAAATCGGCTGTTTCTTGTCCCTCTAAATAATCTGCTACGGTGATTTTTGGTAAATCAAGGACTTCTGAACAGCCATTCAAACAAGGAAAAGTCGTTCCTTGGAAAATGTATTCTGCTTTTTCATGTTGCACTTGTCGGCCCAAAGGAAACAAACGACATGCGAGTGGTCTTGCAGTATGAACGCTACATCCAAAATTCTCTGTGTACAAACCGCAAGCAGCTTTTTCGCGATGATCTTTTTCGCCATTGAAATGCAAAACACTGCCACCTTGAATACAAAACGCTGCACGAAATTCAGAAGATGATAGGTTCTTTTCATGCGCCAAACGCGCCAATTCCCATGGATTCAACAATACTTGATTTCCATGACAACATGTTCCTCTTCGAGAGCAGGTAAGTGGTAAAACAGTATCCAACGTTAGTTTCGTGGTGCGCATGCAAGAAAACGATTAATTCAATGCGCTGAAATTACGAAAAGTTGGGGGAACAGATATTGAAAAAACGTGAATGAAATTCTAAGAATTCAAATAAACTTGCATCCTTTGACGCTTATTCTTCTGAAATACAGTTTGGTGAAGAGTCTGAATGGTATTATTGGCACTCCGAAGATTCGAGTCAACCGCAAAAACTCTATAAACGAACCTATTCACTCACGGGTTTTGCCTTAACGGTTGGATGCAAGTTTACGATTTGGAAGAAGAGGGATGGGGTGAGGTGAACGTTTCGCCTCCTGGCGCTCGGTCCGACTATTTAAAAAAATCGTTGTTCCGAAGTTAGAATTAATTTGTTTCAAGTTTATCGTTGTTTCGAAGTAAGATCTTGTGCTGGCGCTTGAGGCGCTGTTATAGTACGTTTAATTTATTTTTATCGAAAGTCCTGATGTTTCAATGTCAACTTCAATGTCTTCCGCTAAAAATTTAACACCAGTTTTTGTTTTGGATAATCCATAAATATTTCCCCAATCTTTCGATCCGTCTGGATCTATTGTTGGTTCAATATTTTCAAGTTCGAAAAATCCCTTTATAGTTTTTACATCATGAAATATTAATTGCCCTAATTTATAACATGTGTAATTTCCATTTAGCGGTTCTTCGTAATATGGGCTTTCGGGCCAAATACTTAATTCTATTTCAATTTGGAGTTCCTCTTTATAATATGACCAACCTAAAATCCAACTATCTTCTAAATCAATTCCAACCGGAAATATTCGATTATCGGATTCTATTTGTATTTGAACTTCGTTCATCATAATGTACTATAACGTTTTGCTGCTAGGCGATCGCCCCAACTTTTATATAAATCTTTGTTCCGAAGATAGAGCTTTTTCTTTCCATATAATCGTTTCTATGAAGCAAGATTTGGGGCTGGCGCTTAAGCAGCTGTTATAGGTTGTTTTTATTTTTTTGGCGTCTGAATAGTCGTTTTTGTTTTAAGGGATCCATCTTTTTTATATAGATAAATACA
The DNA here is from genome assembly GCA_039804825.1 of Bacteroidota bacterium. Taxonomy (GTDB): domain Bacteria; phylum Bacteroidota; class Bacteroidia; order Flavobacteriales_D; family Crocinitomicaceae; genus M0103. The sequence continues at coordinate 32,306 of JBDLVK010000129.1, read as the reverse complement.
ATAATGAAATGGAGTATCACCACATGATTCAGTATAATCAAATCGAGTTTTTAGTGTGCCATCTTTACGAAACTCTTTATACTCTTTCAATATTCCTTTTTGTGCATTTACAACGAACCTTGTTTGCCCATTGCTAAAATTGGCTTTGTATTCTCCATCAAGTGGTTGCGTTTGACTACTTATTTTATGCGAGGCTGGTCGAATAACGGGATTTCTTTTCGTACCTATTTTTCCTATATTGAAATAATTGAACTTACCATCAAAATATGAAAACATATAATAATTAATTCTATTCCCGTCATCAGAAATAGCTAAGAAACAATCTAAATATACAATCCACCATCCAATTTTTTTATTATTTGCATCAAAACGATTTAATGTGTCACTCTGAGCCTTTGATAATTGACAAATGAACAATAAAGCCAAAAAAGAAAGAATTTTAAATTTCATAAAATCATTTTTTAAATTGTGAGGCAACATACTTTTAGAGTACTCGTCAATTACCGCTAACGTTTTGAGGCTATACGCCGTTCCGAACTTTCACCCAAAAACGCAACCTCGAAGTTTGATTATTTTTAATATACAAAATCGTTTCATCGAAGTAGAATCTCGGAATGGAGCATGAGCCTCTGTTATGCAGCGTTTCCTTCCATTGGTTTTATATCATTTAGTTCCTTCTCCTTTTGAATTTTCTCTTCTTCAAGATCATAATCATCTTGTAAACCCAACCAAAACTTTGCGCTTGTCCCGAAAAATTTGGCAAAACGCAACGCAGTATCAGCGGTAATTCGTCTGTTGCCTTTGATAATTTCAGAAATGCGGGTTTGGGGAAGAAATGTTGCCTTTGCTAAACGATAGGCAGAAATTTCCATTGGAATTAAGAATTCCTCAAGTAGTATTTCACCAGGATGTATATTGCTCAACTTTTCCATATCTTTATTATTAATGGTAATCAACTATTTTAACATCGTAAGAATCATTATTAAGCCATTGAAAGATGATTCTCCATTGATTATTTATTCGAATACTATAATAATCTTCAAGGTTACCTTTCAATTTTTCCAGCCTGTTTGCAGGAGGAATTCTTAAGTCACTCACATCCTGTGCATTATTAAGCATCCTTAATTTTCTGCGTGCTACATCCTGAATTTCGTTTGGCAATTTTTTCGACCGAATTCCATTCCAAATTTTATCGGATTCTTTATCGCCAAAAGTCTTTATCATTAATATTGATTTACGTTACTAACGTTAAAAGTAAGTATTTATTTTTAATTGAACAAATATTTTTTGTGGGTATGTTTATCGGGAGTGGTTAATGGTGCATAACTTGTATATAGGCTCACCTTCCTCCCTCAAAAGTGCACAAAGACAACAACGGTTTGTTGCATTGGCTGACCTCGGTAGGTATATAAACCTGCGCACTAAACTACTAAAAATATCGAAATGCAGGAATGAAAAGGCAGGTAAAAATCCTCTTCCCAGCACCTTCTTTTCCTCGTAAACTTCCTCTTCCAAAAAAAACAATCAAACGCAGCAACTTTTTCCTGCTCAAGTCACCACTTTCCTGCGATTTGCACTACCTTTGTGCTCCTAAATTTGAACCGATGAGTAATAAAGTTCTTGTGTACCATAACGCACGCTGCTCCAAAAGCCGTTGCGCCCTCGATTTCTTAACGGAAAAAGGTGTAGAATTCGAAGTGGTGGAATACCTAAAAGACATTCCAACAAAGGCTGAACTCACAGAAATTATTGCAAAATTGGGAATTCGCCCAGAAGAGTTAATCCGTAAAGGGGAAGAGGAATACAAAAGCTTGTACAAAGGAAAAAACCTCTCAGATAGTGAATGGATCGATGCAATGTTGGCGCATCCGAAACTTATTGAGCGTCCTATCGTACTAAAGAATGCAAAAGCGGTTGTAGCGCGACCAACTGAACGAATTTTGGAAGTGCTCTAAAGTAAAATAGCAAGTAATAATAATGTTTAAGGGATCTTTGCCTCCCAACTGAATGAAATGAGAACGAAGTATTTTGATTTGATTGACCAAACATTTGATTTTCCACAAAATGAATTCCATTTGCGTGAAGACCATTTGTTTTTTCATGGTATTGACTTAATGCGCTTGATCGAGCAATACGGTACGCCATTGAAGTTTAATTATTTACCGCAAATCTCAAACAACATTCAGAGGGCGAAAGGTTGGTTCCGTGAGGCAATCAGTAACCTTGGTTATTCGGGAAATTACTATTATTCCTACTGTACAAAGAGTAATCACTTCTCATTCGTGTTGGATGAGGTACTGAAAAACGACGTGCACATTGAAACGTCTTCGGCTTTCGATATTGACATTGTGCGCAATTTGTACAATTCAGGTAAATTAACGCAAGGAAAATACGTCATCTGTAACGGTTACAAACCACAGAAATACATTGACAACATTGCTGGATTAATCAACGAAGGAAACCTAAATGTGATTCCAGTAGTTGATAACACGCAAGAATTGCAAGATATTTTAGCGAAAACAGATCGCGACATCAAAATCGGGATTCGTATTGCATCGGAAGAGGAACCTAAGTTTGAGTTTTATACTTCTCGCTTGGGTATTCGTTACCGCGAAATTGTGCCGTTCTACAAAGCAATGTTGAAAGACAATCCACGTGTAGAAGTGAAAATGTTGCATTTCTTCATCAATACTGGAATCAACGACACGTCGTATTACTGGAATGAGTTGACGAAGTGTTTGCGTATTTACAGTGATTTGAAAAAAGTGTGTCCTTCGTTGGATTCATTGAACATCGGCGGTGGTTTCCCAATCAAAAAATCGCTGGCTTTTGATTTCGATTATGCGTACATGGTGCGTGAGATTTTGACACAAGTACAACGCGTTTGTACAGACAACGATATTCCAGAGCCGAACATTTTTACTGAATTTGGTTCATTTACAGTTGGTGAAAGTGGAGGAGCAATCTTCAGCGTTTTACACCAGAAACAACAAAATGACCGTGAGAAATGGAACATGATTGATTCATCTTTCATGACCAACTTGCCGGATACGTGGGCGATCAACCAACGTTTTATTATGTTGCCAATTAATCGTTGGAACGATGATTACGAGCGCGTTTTGTTGGGCGGATTGACCTGTGATAGCGATGATTATTACAATTCTGAGCAACATTCAAATGCCATTTATTTGCCGAAATACGATCGTAATAAGAAATTGTACTTGGGCTTCTTCAATACGGGTGCTTACCAAGAAACCATTGGTGGATTCGGTGGATTGAAACACTGTTTGATTCCAGAACCGAAGCACATATTGATTCAGCGCGACGAAAACGGAAAACTTCAAACGGAGTTGTTCAGTGAAGAGCAGACAGCAGCAGATTATTTGAGAATACTTGGATATTAGGACTTCAAGACCTTAGGATATCAGGACTTTAGGATATTAGGACGTTAAGACTTGTAGACAATGGATAAAAGAAGTTCTGACTTAAAGTAATTTCTTCTCTGGAGAATAGTTTGGTATAAATTCCATGTTCCATGTTCTATGCTCCATGTTCTAATAATGAGTGCAGATATTATCCGTTATAATCGTTTTATTAAAAATATGTAAACTTTACTTCAGTTTATTGAAAGGAAAGTGTTACTTTTGCAGCCTTATTTAGAAGAGAGAGGTCTACCTGTGAGCATGAAATTAGATGCAATTTATTTAAAAAGTAATTCGAAGTTTTCCCAATTGTTAACGGTTTGGGCGAATGAACGTAACTATACAATTCTTGAATTTTCAGACAAAAATGATGATGCTGATGCTGGCATTGACGGTCTTGTGATTTTCAATGAAAACCAAGAAGTAGATCGCGATTTACTTGAGATTCGTGAGATGTTTGACAACAAGCAAAAACCAGTTCACAAAATCGATATCAACGGAACATTAATGGTTGGTATTTCCAATTTAGATTTATGGATTGAGCGCAACCGTTGCAAAAAAGTGTTGTTTATCGGAGCGGATTCATTATTGGGCAACGTGAATTTAGAGCGTTACCTTCAAAACTTGAACTAAGCGTTTCTTCTAGCGCATTTCTGTTACTTTTTCTTGGTCAAAAGCAGTGTCAATTGCTTCCCACAATTCAATTCGGTTACCTTCTGGATCGCTGATGTGAAGAAATTTGCCGTATTCATATGTTTGAACTTCGTTTAAAATAGGAACGTTAAAATGATTCAAGCGCTCTAGCATTTTCTCCATGTCGTTCACGCGAAAATTCAGCATTGCGCGTTGTTCTGTAGCGCCAAAATAGTCTGAATCGCTTGGAAAGGTTCCCAATTGTAAATAACCGCGTTGTGAGGACGTGTTAAACGCAAATAAAACACCATAATCGTTTGGTGTCATGCCTAACACTTCTTCGTACCAACGATTCATCGTACTCGGATCTTCAAATTTCAAGAAGATTCCACCAAGTCCAACAACTTTTCCTTCCATCGCAATTATTTTCATTAAAAGTAAAACAATTTTCCATTTTGTTTTTTAGTACTATTGTTCTTCAAATGCAAATGGATAAAAATCAAAAAGTAGCGGTTGTTGTTGGTTCTGGAATTGCTGGAATCGCATCGGCAGTTCGTTTAGCTTGTAAAGGCTATAAAGTTCAGGTTTTTGAAGCGAATTCCTATGTTGGTGGCAAATTGTCCTTGTTGCAATTGGGTGATTATCGTTTTGACGCCGGTCCTTCCTTGTTTACCATGCCTGAATACGTGGAAGAATTGTTCAAATTGGCAGGTAAAAATCCAAGTGATTATTTTGAATACGATCGTTGCGCAACGGCTTGCCATTATTTCTACAACGATGGAACGTTTCTCCCGTTTTATGCAGACAATCAAAAACTAAAAGAAACAGTTGAAAGTGTATTGAACGTGAGTGCTGAACCGATGTTCGAACATTTAAAACGCAGTGAGTTTATTTACAAGCGAACAAAACGTACGTTTTTAGAACAATCCTTGCACCGATTCAAGAATTACATTTCTACAGATATTTTAAAAACGGTTGTGGCCATTCCAAAGTTGCAATTGTTCACCACGATGCACAAAGCGAATGAACGCAGGTTGAACCATCCGAAATTGGTGCAATTGTTTAATCGTTATGCGACTTATAATGGTTCAAATCCCTACAAAGCTCCCGGAATTCTTACAATCATTCCGCATTTGGAACACGGAATTGGAACGTTTTTCCCGAAAAAAGGAATGCACAGTATTACAACGAGTTTGGTGAAATTGGCGGAAGAATTGGGAGTGACTTTTCATGTTTCTTCGAAAGTCACGGAAATTGTTGAAGATGGAACTTTAGTGAAAGGTGTAAACGTGAACGGTGCCTTTGTAGAAGCGGAGGTTGTTGTTTGCAATTCTGATATTAAACCGGCCTACAAACACTTACTGAAAAACACCAAAGCCAAAAAGAAAACATTGGAACAAGAGCCATCGAGTTCAGCGATGATTTTTTATTGGGGAATCAACAAGGCCTTTCCGAATCTGGATTTACACAATATCTTTTTTACGGATGATTATAAATCCGAATTTGACGCTTTGTTCAGTACGAAACCAATTAGTTCCGATCCAACTGTTTATGTGCACATTAGTTCGAAATACGTGAAAGCAGATGCTCCTGAAGGGAAAGAAAACTGGTTCGTAATGGTGAATGTTCCGAGCAATGCTGGACAAGATTGGGAAACAATCCGCACAAGCATTCGATCAAATGTTCTTACCAAGTTATCAAAAGCACTCAATCAAGACATTGAATCCTTGATTGAAGAAGAAGATTATTTGGATCCAATTCGCATCGAGCAACGCACATCAAGTCATGCGGGAGCCTTGTACGGCGCAAGTTCAAACGATCGTATGGCAGCGTTTTTCAGGCATCCGAATTTCTCAAAAGTGAAAGGTTTGTATTTTGTTGGAGGAAGTGTGCATCCCGGAGGAGGAATTCCACTTTGCTTGTTGTCTGCGAAAATTGCGTGTGGCGAAATAAAGTAGTCAATGAATTTTCTTCTGTAACATTCTGCTGAACCAAATTGTTCTAGTAGTGTATCCACTCAAAAAAATGTGGATCATTCATTAAAATAGAACCAATGAAAAAACTTTTGCTTGCATGCACAGTGCTACTATCTGCAACACTTTTAGCACAAACATCTACCGTACAAACCTTAAAATCAGACATAAAGAAAGTGAGGCTATTCTTGACGTCAGGTGAATTTCAACACGAACAAACGATCAAATTTGTGAAGGGAAGAAACAAGTTGATTTTCTCTGGAATTTCCGCATATGCTGATCCTCAATCGATTCAATTTGTCGGTGATGGAAAGTATCGCATCGTTTCGGTTTCTACGGAAATGGATTTCTTAGCAGCGGAGCAATTCAATCCACGTATTAAAGTTTTACAAGATTCGTTGGAAAGTTTGAAGGACAAACACCAATTCAATTTGGATCAGATGGACGCTTTAAACATGGAAAGTCAGCTGATGAAAGCGAATATGAAACTGGGCGGACAAAATCAAAATTTAACGACGGCTCAAATTAAAGAAGCTGGGGAATATTACAGAACCAGAACCTTGGAAATCAACAAATCGCTTTCAAAATTGAAGAAAGAACAACAAAAATACGATGCGATGATTGAAAATACCCGCTACCAGCTGGTGGAATTGAATTTTCATGAAAATCAACGCAGTAACCAAGTTGTTGTTTTACTTGATTGTGATGAAGCTTCTACAATGAAAACGAATTTAAAATACTTGGTTTCAGATTGTGGTTGGGCAGCAAGCTATGATTTATCAGCTGCAGATATCAATCAGAAAATAAATTTGAAATACAAGGCACAAGTTTATAACAATACGGGAAGTGATTGGAACAATGTGGATTTGGTATTATCGACTGGAGATCCGCGACTTTCGGCTTCTCATCCTGAACTTTCTCCTTGGTATTTGAATTATTACGAGGTGACGAAAATGAGTAAGAAATCGTATTATGCGCCGCAAGTTGTGCAAGAAGATTATCGTCAGGAAGCACAATACAACATTAATATCGCCAATCAACGAGCGTACGATAATTATGTATTGGACAAAGACTTAGATGATTATAATGCTGATAAATTGAAAGAACAGACACTTCTTACGCCTAAACAAGTTCAACAAGCGGTTGTGAATATGCGTCAAATTGAAATTTCAGAATTGACAGCAGAATTCATTATTCCTGATAAATTTTCGTGTCCATCTGATGCAAAACCGTACATGGTGAATGTAAAAGAAATGAATTTGGATGCGACATTCTCACACATTACCGTTCCTAAATTGGATAACGCAGCGTTTTTGATGGCGCACATTGTTGGTTGGCAAGAATTGGAATTGATTCCTGGTCCAACAAACGTCTATTTTGGAGGTGAATTTGTGGGAATTTCGCAAATCGAAACGCGCAATGTTTCTGATACTTTGTCTTTGTCGTTTGGTCGCGATTCAAAAGTGGTAGTGATGCGAAAATTGAAACAAGAAATGAGCACGAAAAAGGTAATTGGCGGAAGTAAAAAAGAAGCGTATTTGTACGAATTAGTGGTGCGCAACAATCGATCTGTTCCAATTCGCATCGATGTTTATGATCAAATTCCAATTTCGAAAAGTAGTGATATTACTGTGACTGTTGACAATGTTTCAGAGGGAAAAATCAATGCTGAAACGGGAGAAGTAAGTTGGCAATATCTTGTTCAACCTGCTGAAGTGAAGTCAACCTTGATTGGTTACACGGTTAAATATCCAAAGGATGCGAACATTACAATTCAACGATTTAGAACCGTTTCTTGTCCGTCATTTTAAGGACTAATTAATTTTTTAAGAAGGGGCAAATGAACAATCGTTTGCCTTTTCTTTTTTAGAATATAATTTTCTCCGTAAATTGGCGTTCTCAATTAGATATTGAATGAAAAATTTCCTAGTAATAATAGCTCTTGTTCCTTGGTTGGCTTTTGGTCAACAAGCCAACGCTCGCTCTAAATCCGAATTAGGATTTATGGTTGGTGGTTCGAGCTATTTAGGTGATTTGAATCAATTCAATCCGATTCGAAACATGCAATTAGCAGCAGGTTTGGTGTATCGTTACAATGTTCATTCGCGCATGAGTGTTCGAGGAAATTTCTTTTATGGAACGGTAAAAGGTGCCGATTCAGATGCTTCGCGTTCAATTTTAGTGAACCGTAATTTAAGCTTTGAATCAAAAATCTATGAACTTGCTGGTGGCGTTGAATTCAATTATTTTCCCTTTAAATTAGGACACGATCGCTACAAAGGAACGGCTTATGTTTTGGCTGAAATTGGTTTGTTCCGCATGAATCCAACAACGGAATACAATGGTGATCAAATTGAATTGCAACCGCTTGGAACAGAAGGGCAGGGAAGTAGCTTGAATTCAAAGAATCATTACAGTTTAACGCAATTGACAATTCCATTGGGTGTTGGCTGTAAATTATCCCTTGGCAAAAAAGCTTCGATGACTTTTGAAACGGGAATTCGCAAGACCTTCACCGATTATTTGGACGATGTTCACAGTGATTCGTATGTGGATTTGGATGTATTAGCGGCAGAAAATGGTCCTATGGCAGCAGCTTTGGCGAATCGCAGTTTGAATGGTAATCGTTATGGCAAACGAGGAACAGCAGCTACAAAAGATTGGTATTTCTTTTCTGGAATGATGTTGACATTCCGTTTGGGAGCGCCTAACAAATGCTACAATCACTAATTCAGTAAATTTTCCGACCTTTGTCAAGTCAGAGAAGAATTTGAATCTTCTCTTCAATTATTCTATTCAGAGAACATGACAGAAGCGAACAAAGCGGGAAAAACGCCAAAACCATCTAAATTTCAACCCAAAGGAATTGCAATTCTTCATGAGGATCAAGACATTCTTGTAGTTGATAAAGCAGCTGGATTGTTGACCGTAGGAACAGACCGTGAACGCGAGCGCACTGTGCATTACCTACTGAATGAATTCGTGAAAAAAGGAAACATTCGCTCGAAGAATCGTGTGTATGTGGTTCACCGTTTGGATCGTGAGACATCTGGCGTTCTGGTGTTTGCGAAGAATGAAAAAACAAAAGCGTTCTTACAAGAAAACTGGGCCGATTTCAGTAAATCGTATTTGACGATTGTACAAGGAAAACTGAAAGAGAAAGAAGGTGTCATTACAAGTTATCTTGCCGAAAACAAAGTGTTCCGTGTGTATTCAGTAAAAGATGAAACGAAAGGGAAGTTGGCTCGCACAGGTTACAAGGTCTTGAAAGAAACCGCTGATTTCAGTTTGTTGAGCATCGATTTGTTCACCGGACGCAAACACCAAATCCGTGTGCATCTTTCAGAAAAAGGTCATCCAGTTGTGGGCGATAAAATGTATAGTAAGGATGCGAAAGGTGTGAAACGTTTGGCCTTGCATTCTTCTTCGTTGACGATTGTTCATCCCTTCTCTAAAAAAGAAATGACATTTAAAGCACCAGCACCACAAGATTTCAATCGTTTGGTGAGGTTTTAATTGAATTGTTAATGCAAAAAAAAGACCTCCATCGAAATGGAAGTCTTTCATATAAATTTTCTTAATTCTTAGTGTTTGTGTCCGTCTCCTTCTGAATGTTGGTGTCCGTGTCCGTCGTCTGCTTTTGGTGCAGCATCACCAGGTGTTAAGTTCACAATTTCCACGTCAAATACTAAATCTGAGTATGGAGGAATAGCTCCTGGACGACCATTTTTACCGTATGCAGCGAAGTAAGGAATAATTAATTTCCCTTTTCCACCTTTTCCAAGCAATGCCAAACCTTCTTCAAATCCTGGGATCATTTTGTTGTCAATGTAGGTGAAATCCATTGGTTGATTTCTATCATACGATGAATCGAATTGCTTTCCATCTGCACGGAATGTTCCTTTGTAATGAACTGATAATTTTGTTCCTTGAACTGGTTTTACTTTACCACCTTTTTTCTCAATCACGTAAACCAATCCGCTTTTTGTCATTTTCGCTTTTTTGTATTGCTTTTTCACTTCAGCAAACATGTACGCTTTGTATTCTTCTTCAGACATTGCAGCAATTTTAGCCAAACGCTCTTGTTCTGCTTTTTCACCTTCGTGTCTTGGTCCATAGATTTTTGTGAACACTTCGATTGCATTGAAATTTTTTGCAGCATCACCAACACGGATGATTTTCACTTCTGACATTACATCGTCTTGCTGAATGGCATCAACAACATCTTGTCCGCTAACAACATGACCAAAAACAGTGTGTTTTCCGTCTAACCAAGGTGTTGCTTTGTGTGTGATGAAGAATTGACTTCCGTTTGTGTTTGGACCAGAGTTTGCCATTGACAAAATTCCAGGACCTGTATGTTTCAACTCAGGAGTCGTTTCATCGTAAAATTTGTAACCAGGATCTCCCGTTCCATTTCCAAGTGGACATCCACCTTGAATCATGAAATCTTTGATTACACGGTGAAATTTCAATCCATTGTAAAACGGTTTTGAAATTGTTACGTTGTCAACTTTGAAATTTCCTTCAGCCAAACCAACAAAGTTTGCTACCGTCATAGGTGTTTTTTCAAATTCTAATGCACATAAAATAACACCTTTTGTAGTGGTGAACTGTGCATACATTCCTGGCGCTAACGATTCTTCAGTTGCTTGTCCAAATGACAAAAGACTTGTGAATGCGGTTAAAAGTGCAAATGCTACTGCTTTCATGATTTTTCTTTTAGTTTTAATTACAATTAATTGCGTTTATCAATGCCCCAAAGCATTTTGTTTCGAATAGTATCCAAAAAGTTATTGTCCTCAAATTTAATGACATTAATCATAAATTCGGCTTTTGTGATCACAACTTCTTCTCCTTGACGGATGTTTTTGGAATTTCCATCCAAGCTGATTAAATATTTTCGTTCTCTTCCTTCTAAGCTGAGTTTAATTGGCATGTGATCTGGAACGACCATCGGGCGCACATTCAAGTTGTGTGGTGCGATTGGCGTTAAAATGTGAACCTGACATCCAGGAGTGATAATTGGTCCGCCACAGCTCAAACTATAAGCTGTTGAACCAGTTGGTGTTGCAACGATTAATCCGTCTGCCCAATATGAATTCAAGTATTTGTCATCCAATGAAGCGTGAACTGTGATCATCGAAGCAGTATCTTTTTTGTGGAACGTAACTTCGTTTAAGGCGAAATTATCATCTCCAAATAAATTCTCTTCTGTATGAATGCGCAACAAGGAACGTTTTTGAAATTCGAACTCTTTGCGCTTGATCAAATCCATCGTTTGTGCAATTTGGTCTTTCGAAATGTTTGCCAAGAAGCCTAAACGACCTGTGTTAATTCCGACGATTGGAACACCGGAATTGCGGATAAATCCAACAGATTTGATGAAGGTACCATCACCACCCATTGAAAGGGTTAAATCGATTCCGTGGTGAAAGTCTAAATGCGAAGAAAATTCATCGGTCATTGGCGATAAACCAATTTTACTCACCAAGTGCTTTTTCAATTCTTTTTCGATGACTGGATTCCACCCGAAATCTTTCAGAATTGCTAAAACCTCACTAAAATGTGCGAGACTTTGCTTGTTTATTTTCTTCCCGTATATCGCAACGTTCATACTAAAATTTCAAAAAGTTCATTAATGACTCGTAGCGTTGCTGGATATCGTCGTCGCCTTCACTTTTCTGGTACGATGCCTTGATGACATAGTCGTAACGTTCAAAGGTGCGAATGATGCGTGTTAACTCAACTTGATTGATTTTTAATGTCACCTCCAATTTGGTTGAATCCGGTGATGACATAATATAAGAACTCAAAATTTTCGCATTGTTGCTTTCAACAATTTGTGCAATTTGAGCCATTGAGTAATCCATGCTGTTCACTTCAACAACAATGATTCCGCCGGTTTCTTTTATACTTCCTGTATTGGCAATAACTGTCAACAAATGATAAACTGTGGTACAACCCAAGTATTTTTCCGTTTCATCAAGAATTGGTAAAACGCTTACGCGGTGTTCAGACATCTTTGCAAGTACTTCATAAATATGTGCATTTGCAAAAACGTAGGGACGAGGAAGGTGATCGAACAACTTATCCAAGTCCTCCACCAAGTCCAATTTATCAAGAATATCAGATTCTGAGAGCACGCCAACAAAGTTCCCATGCTTCAAGACTGGAAGGTGTGAAACTTTAAATTCATCCATCCAACGCAGTGCTTTCTCACCAGAATCGGTGTGCGTTAGTGGTGGTATTTCGTCTGTTATTAATTCTATTGCTCTCATTCTTGTTGCCAAAATAGTAAATATGTTCCGAACTTTGTATTTTTGGCTTGTCAAAAATTGTACCGTATCATGACCAAATTAAGCGTTAACATAAATAAAATTGCAACAATTCGAAATGCCCGAGGAGGAGATGTTCCAAGTGTTGTGCAAGTTGCCATTGATTGTGAGCGTTTTGGAGCTGATGGAATCACTGTGCATCCGCGACCAGACGAGCGACACATTACAACCAAAGATGTGTATGATTTGAAGGAAGTTGTGAAGACGGAATTCAATATTGAAGGTTATCCGGATGCGCGTTACATGCAATTGATTACTGACATTTTGCCAGCACAAGCGACTTTGGTGCCTGATCCGCCGCACGTTTTGACCTCAAATGCTGGTTGGGAAACAAAAAAACACCAAGATTTATTGGTTGCTTTGGTACAGCAATTCAAAAGTTTAGGCGTTCGAAGTTCCATTTTTGTGGATACCAATTTGGAAAACATTGAATACGCAGCGAAATCAGGTGTCGATCGTATTGAATTATATACAGGTCCGTTCGCTGAAGATTATCCAAAGAACCCAGCAGAAGCGGTGAAAGCATATGTTGCAGCTGCACAATTAGCAAAAGACTTGGGAATGGAAATCAATGCAGGACACGATTTGAGCTTAGACAATCTTAGATTTTTCAAGCAATCCTTGGTGCAACTGGATGAAGTTTCGATTGGGCACGCGCTTATTTCAGATACTTTGTATTTCGGGTTGGAGAATACGATTCAACGGTATAAGTTGTTGTTGCAGTAGATTTGAAGATTTTAAGATTTGAAGATTTGAGGATTTGAAGATTTGAAGATTCGATAATTTGATGATTCGATAATTAGATGATTTCCTGTCTGTCGGCAGATAGGGTTGATTCAATAACTCGTTCATTTGAGGATTCAAACGGTTGAATATCTTTTTCAATATTGTGTGTAGAATGCTGTCTGTGTGTCAATGAATACGGTACTTGTAAATGAATTCATTTACTCATTTATTCGTTAATTCATGTAAACGTTTATTACTTCATTTGATGATTAATCGAATCGTGATATTCTTCAAATTTTCAAATCCCTTGAATTCTCAAATTTTCAAATACTCATCAGTGCGCTGGTTTTCCCATGTGAACCGTGGTTTGTGGGAAAGGAATTGCCACCTTATGTTCACGGAACAAACGATCAATCTCGAAGCGAATTTCTGATTTGTAGTTGTTGATGTCCCAGCTTTGATCAGCCCAGAAAATTAATTCTAGCTCCAAACCATTATTACCGAAATTAGATAGACGAACGTCAACTGGATGTGTTTTGCGTACTTTCGGATGAGCGTATGCAGCTTGTTTCAAAAGGCGGATGATCATTTCTGTGTCACTTCCATATTCTACAGTCATCGTAATTCTAAAACGAGAAAGTTCAGAACCGTGACTCCAGTTTTCCACGTATTCTTGCGTTAATTTGGCATTTGGAATAATCAATACGTTTCCTTCCCGTGTTTCAATTTGGGTTGTTCGCACATTGATTTTTAGAATCTTTGCAACTATTGGTTCTGTTTTACCACCGTTTGAAATTTCCACAATGTCACCAACGCGCACATTTCCTTCAAATAATAGAACAAGTCCTGAGAACATATCTTTGAAAACATCTTGCAATCCAAGTCCAATACCAACCAATAAAGCTGCAGAACCTGTTAAAAGAATCGTGATATCGATATCAATTGCTTTTAAAGCGAAAATGATTGCAAATAAATAGATGACGTATTTTGCTATTTGGATGTAAACAAATTCTGTGGCCTTGTTGTAATCTTCTTTAGCTCTGAATTTTTTACGGATGTTGATTTTTACAATCTTCAGTACCATTTTAGCGGCAATGAAAATGACAACCAGCGCGATGATGTCGTACAGACTCACATCAAATTTATCGGTATCGATAAGCTTGAAATCAAGGAAATCAAAGAACGAAGAAGTGTCTTCTTCAGTTGGAGCGGGTAATTGAGGTGTTTGGTTAAAACTTTCCTGACTCAAGGGGATGAATCGATTGTTATTCATAAATCCAGTTGAGAAAACCGATTTTTCATAAAGTGATAAAAGGAAAGAAATGAAACTACTCATCATAATTTTATCGTAAGATTATTCGACCTAATTTTTCAGCAAACACCAATTTAACACGTTCGAAAGCCATTTGTTCAGCCAATAAACTCATCATTTCTTCTTCCGGAAGTTCTGGCTCTTGTAATTTTTCGCGGATTTCGTTGATGCGTTGTTCGATTTTGGCTGCTTTGAAACCGTAGATGGAATTCATAATTGCTTCTTCCAAGCGATCAGATTCGGAACGTGTGATAATGCTGTAATTACTAAACCAACCTGCACTCAACTCATGATCGTTTGATTCAATATCGGAAACAAAACGCACAATTTCTTGATCTTCCAAGCGCTTGAAATAGCTCGATTGAAACAATTGATTGTCATTCAATCCTTGGATGAAAACATCATAAATCTTTGCACACAATGGATGGGAAAAGGTTAACTCATCGCGGTCTAATTCTTTGTGCACCAATTCAATAATGCTTGTTTCAACTTTGTGGGTTTGACCGTGTTCATCAAGTTGTTCAATTTCAATGACCCGCGTTCCATATTTTACCAAGAGATTAATCAAAATCAATTCATCGTGAAGGGAAGCTTCTTGTTTGCTTGTTCCCGTTTCTGGGATGTATGGTTCAACTTGCTTTTCAACCGGTAAATCCAGAATTTCAGGCTCTTGTAATTGTTTTGCAACAACTCCTTTGCGCAACTTGATTAATTCACTTGAGATGATTTGCTCGCTAATGTCAAATTGTGATGCAATCTGCTGTAAATAGACTTGACGTGTAATTTGATCGGGAATCAAGGCAACGGAATGCACAATTTCACGGATCAATTCCGCTCGTTTGATTGGATCTGCTTCACCGTCTTTCAACAGAATATCTGCTTTGAACGAAATGAAATCTTGTGTGTGTTCCTTGATGTAATTTTCTAATTCGGTCGTAGAAGCCTTTTTCGAATAGGAATCTGGATCTTCTCCTTCAGGGAACAAAACCACTTTCACATTCATTCCTTCTTCCAAAATCAAATCGATTCCACGGAAAGAAGCTTTAATTCCCGCAGCATCGCCATCGTATAAAATGGTAATGTTTTGGGTGTAACGGCGAATCAATTTGATTTGATCCTTCGTTAATGACGTTCCTGATGACGATACCACATTTTGAATTCCCGCTTGAAACATGGAAATTACATCGGTGTAGCCTTCGCACAAGAAGCAATTGTCGTATTTGATAATATCACCTTTCGAAAAATGTAAACCGTATAAGATTTCACTTTTGTTGTAAATGATACTTTCAGGCGAATTGAAGTATTTCGCAATTTTTTTATCGGTAATGAGTGTTCGTCCACCAAAGCCTAGAACGCGTCCAGAAACACTGTGGATTGGGAACATAACTCTTCCGCGGAAGAAATCGAAGTGGCGATCATCTTTTGATTTGACCAAGCCGACTTTCTCCAAGTATTCTAATTTATAACCTTTCTTTTGAGCTGCTTTTGTGAAATCATCGCTGACATTTAAACAATAACCCAATTGAAATTTTTGAATGATGTCTTTTCTGAAACCGCGTTCTTCGAAATAGGAAAGTCCAACAGCGGCACCTTCTTCCGTTTCATGGAGGTTGTGCATGAAATGCGTTTTCGCAAATTCATTGATGATGTGTAAACTTTCGCGTTCGGTGATTGCCGCTAATTCTTCGGCGGTTGCAGGCTCATCTTCTGGAATTTGAATTCCGTATTTATCTGCAAGCCAACGCAAGGCTTCTGGATACGAAAAATGTTCTTTTTCCATTAAGAAGGTCACAACCGAACCTCCTTTACTCGTTGAGAAACACTTAAAGATTTGTTTGGCAGGAGATACAACAAATGAAGGTGTTTTTTCATCCGTAAACGGACTCAGGCCTTTCAAGTTAGATCCAGCACGTTTCAAATTGACGAATTCACCAATCACCTCCTCAATACGAGCAGTTTGCATGATGTCATCAATGATATGTGGTGGAATTTTAGACATTATTCAGCTGGATAACCCCAATCTTTTTCAGATTCAACTTTTCCTTTTGGATCAAAGGTTGTCCAAACACCAACCATTTGGTCGTTGTGGTATTCACCGCGGTAATGTACAACTCCAGTAGGGTATTTTACGACTGTAAATCCTTCGCGTAAGCCATGTTCATATACGGTAACCGATAATTCATCTCCTGTTTCTGAGAAAAAGGTCCAAACGCCATCGCGTTTTTTGTCTTTATCTTGACCACCTTTGTATTTCAACTGTTTTTTTCCAGGATACCATTCGTAGTAAATTCCATCTTTTACTTCAACAAGCACCTCTTCTTTAACAGGTTTTGTCTCTTCTTTTGGTTCTTCACTAGCGCAGCTGACCAAAAATGCCAGCATTAAAAATGCAAGGATTTGTTTCATAGGTGTTTACTTATTTTTCGCGTAAAGTCGTGTATTCAACAAGACCAATAATGGATCTTTTTGCTTCTGAATCAGGAATTTCAGCCAACATATTCAAGGCTTCATCTTTCAATTCCATCATTTTTTTGTGTGCGTATTCGATTCCTCCGTATTGGTGAACCAATTCAATGGCACGTTGCACTTTTTTTGGATTTTCATTGTGGTTTTTCACAATGTTGATGAGTTCTTTTTTAATCTCTTTCGGAGCTGTGTTCAGCGTGTAAATCAGTGGAAGCGTCATTTTGCGCTCTCGAATATCAATTCCTGTTGGTTTACCGATATTTCCTGGAGTACCATAATCGAAAATATCGTCTTTCACTTGAAATGCCAAACCGACCAATTCACCAAACTTGCGCATTTTCGGAGCCATGTCTTCACGGTCAACAGCCACAGCACCAGATTCGCAGCAAGTAGCAATCAACGAAGCTGTTTTTTGACGAATAACATCAAAATAGACTTCTTCGGTAATGTCTAGGCGTCTTGCTTTTTCGATTTGCAATAATTCTCCTTCACTCATTTCACGTACTGCTCGAGCAACGATTTCCAGTAAGCGGACATTGTTTTTTTCGATTGACAGCAACAAGACGCGGGATAACATGAAATCACCAACTAGAACGGCAATTTTGTTTTTCCAAAGCGCATTAACGGAGAAAAAGCCACGGCGTTCATTTGCGTCATCCACAACGTCGTCGTGAACAAGCGAAGCAGTGTGCAACAATTCAACAAGTGAAGCTGCGTCGTAGGCTTTGTCATTCATTTCACCCAACATTTTAGCAGTAAGGAAAATGAACATAGGACGCATTTGTTTGCCTTTTCGGCGAATGATGTAGTGTGTGATTTTATCGAGTAGGGGAACTTTCGATTTCATACTTTGACGAAAACGTACTTCGAATTCGTTCATTTCTGCATCGATTGGCGCCATTATCTCCTTTACACTCAACATGACACAAATATACGAGATAGATTACTTTTTTCGCTAATTAAAACGTGTTAATTGCAATTTATTTTGCCTTTAAAACGCGTTCCTCTTTTAAAATCGCTTTGTTCTTGTTTGCCAACTGTCCACATGCGGCGTCTATGTCCTTTCCACGGCTTCTGCGCACGTTTACAACCAAGTTTTTGGATTCCAAATAAGCAGCGAAATTGTCAACATTGGCGCGGTCAGCTTGTTGGAATTCGCTGTCATCGATTGGGTTGTATTCAATGATATTGATTTTGCACGGAACGCATTTTGCAAATTCTGCCAATTCTTGTGCATCCTCGATTTTATCATTGAAATCCTTGAAAATGATGTATTCAAAGGTTACTCGTGATTCTGTCTTTTGGTGGAAATAACGCAAGGCATCAGATAGTTCAGCTAAATTGTTTGTGTCGTTGATTTCCATGATGTGGCTGCGTTTTTTGTCATTGGCAGCATGCAAGGAAAGCGCAAGGTTGAATTTCACTTCATCATCGCCCAATTTGCGGATCATTTTTGCAATTCCAGCAGTGGAAACAGTAATGCGTTTTGGCGACATTCCCAATCCATCTTCCGAAGTGATCATTTCAACCGAACGCAGCACATTTTTGTAGTTCAACAAGGGTTCGCCCATTCCCATGTAAACAATGTTTGTTAATGGCGTTTTATAGCGATTTTCAGCTTGATCTTTCAAATAAACGACCTGATCTACGATTTCTCCAGCGGTTAAATTGCGCATCAGTTTTAAGCGTCCTGTTGCACAAAAAGTACAGGCCAAACTACAACCAACTTGAGACGAAATACATGCTGTTGTGCGCGAAGTTGTTGGAATTAAAACACCTTCGACTACTTTGTTTTCTTCAACCGAAAAGGCACATTTGATTGTTTTGTCCGAACTGATTTGCTGATCGTCTAATTGAATGTGGTCAATGTAATAATGCTCTTCTAATTTTGCACGAAGTTCTTTGCCGAGATTGGTCATTTCTTCGAACGAAGCCGCATTTTTCTTCCAAAGCCATTCATAAACTTGCTTCGAGCGAAAGGATTTTTCACCCAAGACTTCCATCGAGGCTTTTAGTTCCTCAAAGGAAAAATTACGAATATTTGCTTTGTTTTGACTCATTGAAGTGCAAAGGTAAAGAATTACGGGCGAATAATCTTGTTTGAAATTAGATGATGCGCAAATCCTTTTTGGAAATGAAGACTTTTCTGCCTTCTACTAATTCCACTTCAACGCGGTTTTCCGTTTCAGAAATGATGCGCACTTTTGCCCCTTCGTTCACTGCGAAATCGGCTGTTGTGTTTTTTTCCGTTGTGAAGCAAGGACTTGATTTCGTGACAATGACGCCATAATCTCGGTTTGCGGGGTAATTAGCCGTGCTTGTAGCTGCAATTAAGCAGGCAATGAATACGACTGATTCGCCTAAAAGCGCCATGACGTGAAAGCGTTTCCAAGGTGTGTTTTTGTTACTCAATAAGGAAAATAGGGCATAAGCAATTAAGCAACTTACTAAAAAAGCCAAAACTGCCCATGTTGTTGATCCAATGCTGTAAATCATGCGCTGTAAACCACTGATGCTTGGTTGCCATGCATTGCCATTTGTAAGTTCGCGGTAACACAACTCAATGTTAACTGGAGCTTCACTGTTTTTAGGATTCAACTTGATGGCCGATTCATAGGCCCAAATCGCTTTGCCAAATTCGTGGTTTTTGTAATAAGCGTTTCCTAAGTTATAAAACGCAGCGCTGTTTAGAGGTTGTTCGGCTATCACTTCCTCAAATTCATGAATTGCTTGTTTGAAGTTTTTTGCCTCCGCAGCTTTTAAACCATCATCAAATGAAGAAGCGAGAACAAGCGATTTAATGCCCAAAATTGCTAGTATCAAGAGCCACTTTTTCATGCGTTCAAAATTGATTGTGAGATTTGTTTTGCTGAAACAATCATAGCATCGCGATTTTCAGAACTACTTCCAAAACCGTAACGCGCCTCTTCGCATGCGGTAAATAATTGTTGCAAAGCGTTGATTTTTGAAGCGTCAACGTTTTGTTGTTTCAGTTCTTCGATGATTGTCGATTTACTCAGTATCAAACTATCGTCGTTGCGCAAGTACAAAGCCATTGAACGTTGCAATCCTTTTTCAATCAACCCGAAATAATTTGCGTAATCTTGATTGCTTAAAGCTGTTTCTGCTTCACTAAACAGGTTTTGAATTCCTGCTTTTGCTTGTTGCTTTTCTTGTTTTTGAACGACATGTATTTCGTTTTCCTCGCGTTTACGCCAGAATAGGCCTAAGAAAATTCCACACAGAATTGGTAAAGTGACACTTGGCCAGAAAAGGAACGAATGCACAAACGAATCGTGTTCTGTTGAGATTTCATCTCCATTTTTAAAGGGAAAAATGTCTTGTCCTTTGCTTTCAACAAGCGTGGTTGTCGCCTTGTCAGAGATTTTGAAACCAGCATTTTTAGAGACAGAAAGTTTTGTTTCTTCGGAGCTGATTTGCACATATTTCTCCTTGATTGGATCAAAGTAAGATAGCGTGGTTGCGGGAAACGTTAAGTCACCAAATTTCGTTACTTGAATGTTGTATTCATAGGTTATTTTTCCTTCTGCTCCGCGACTTCCGAATGAGATGTCTTCTTTTACAATCGGATCTCCATAAATGACAAAGCCTTTTGGAAGGTTCAATTTAGGTTCGCTGATGTTTTGCAAATTTCCATAGCCCTCCACTTCCACCATTAAAGTAATCACATCGCCTTGCTTCAGTGTTTTTCTGTCAATGGAACTTTTCATTGTGAAGGAACCAACGCCTCCGATGAAATCAGTTGGTGCATTTGCAGGCAAGGGTTTTACCTCGATTGCGGTGCTTGAAGATGTAATTGGAACGCCTTCAATTCCACGACGCAACATTAGTTTGAAGGGTTCAATGGTAAACTTTCCTGTACCAATCGGGAAGATGACTTTTTTATCGTGCTCGAAGGCATAATAAGATGTGCGTTTGATTTTTTCTTCTCGAACTGTAATGCGTGAACTCGTTGTAATGTCGTGTTTGTCGAGCGCGCCATCTAACTTGTATTCTTGGTAATCTTCCAAGTGTGAAGGATCGAATATGGAATAGACTTTCGCGTTTAAAATCAAGGGTTCACCTTCGTAAATAACGGATTTCGATTTTTCGATGATTCCAAAAGCTGGTTGGCGCAACTGTTTGGCCGTGATTTCATTTCCATTGGTAACAGGGGCCGTGTTTTCTTTGCGAATGGTTACTGTAACGGTATTCGAACTATAAACTTTGTTGCCTTTTTTTACATATGCTGGTCCGAACTTAAACGTTCCTGCCTTTGGCATTGCACCATTTTGTGATAAATAGAAGTAATTGATGACTTTTCCAGTATTGTAATCAATTTCTTGGTTCATTCCGTTCATGATTTCGTAACCATGCACAAAACCACTCGGTAAATCCACGTCAATTTCTCCTTGCACGTTAGCGCGTACTGTAATGGTCAGCATTTCGCCTACTTCCGCTTCTTTTGGTTCAACCTCTAAAATAACAATCGGTTTTTGCCCGAAGGAGCAAAGCGCAACGAATAAAAATACACTATGTATAATTAGCTGTCTCATTACCAATCTTTGCCTGAAGTTGTTGAGCTTGCACCGGAGCCATTGCCATTCATTTTGCGTTTTGTGGCTGCTTCAGCTTTCATTAAATTATCTAACATGCGTTCAACCGTTTTGTTTGGCAGTTTGGATTGATTGCCATTTCCAGGTTGTTCGTTACCACCTCCTTTTGAGGATTGTCCTTGTGACTGTTGCTTTTGTTTTTTTTGTCCTTGACCACCAGATGATTGGCTGTTTTGTTGGTTTTGATTGTTCTGGTTGTTTTTGTTATTCTGGTTGTTTTGATTCTGCTGATTTTGTTGGTTCTGCTGATTGTTGTCTTTTTGATTTTTTTGTTGCTCATCCTTCAAACGACGAATCGCTTCTGAAAGGTTGTAACGTGTTTGTTCATCGTTTGGATTGTTGCGTAGCGCTTCTTTGTAGGCGTCAATTGCACCGTTGTAATCTTTCGATTTTAAGCGGCTATTTCCCATGTTGTGGTAAGACTTCGCTTTCGATGCGGCATCCTTTTTCGACGCTGCACTTTGTTGATAGATTCTCTCTGCTTTTTCGAACTCACGCGCTTTGTATGCCGATTGCCCCATCTCGTCGGATAAATCGACCTCAGATGGCGCTTTTTTCTGTGCTGCTTGGTAGTATTTTAATGCTTTTGTATATTCCTGTTTTTTGTAAGCATCACGTGCCACTTTTAAGGAATCACGCCATTCTTGCGAAAAGGCTGTGCAACTCACTAAAAGAAATAATATGACTGCTAACTGTTTCATTGTTCTACTTTTTTAAGCTGTTTTTGAAGCTTCGTCCACACTAAAAACAAACACCATAAAATCAACGATGCAAATAACGGAATTTGATAGCGATTCTCCTGCACGTCAAACTCTAAATCTTGCACCTCAGCACGCTTCATTTGGTTAATTTGTGTTAATAATTCCGATAAATCTGGAAATTCGTCTGAACTGAGCGTTGCAAAACCTCCTGCTTTGGCTGCAATGGTTTTTATGAAATCTGGATTGACACGCGAAATAACCGTTCTTCCCGTTGCCGTTGTTTTGTTCCCTAATTCTGGTCTCAGTGGATCGATTGGTACTGGACCGCCTTGCGTTGTACCGATTCCTAGGATGCTTAACTGAATTTTGTTTTCTTTCAGCTTTTGAAGGATTTCATTTGGATTGCTTTCGTGGTTTTCCCCATCGGTAACTAGGATAATTCCTTTCGTCGTTTTTGCTTCTGAAAACATGTCGCTTGAAACCGTTAACGCTTCCGAAATATTGGTTCCTTGATTGGAAACCATGTTTGTTTCAATTTCACTGATGAACATTTTCGCGGCAGCATAATCGCCCGTTAATGGCAATTGTACAAAGGCTCCACCTGCAAAAACGCTGATTCCAATTTTTTCTCCGTGCAATTTGTTGACCAATTCATTCAAGGCTCTTTTTGCAATTTCCAAACGTGTCATATCGGAGGAAATGTCTTTTGTATTCATGGAATTGGACACATCCAAACACACTACCAACTCGAGGCTTTCAGTGGTTCCTTTCACTTTTTTTGTTCCAAAAACGGGTTGCGCCATTGCAAAGATCAAAAGCACAATTGCATTGCGGAAAAAGAAGAAGGTCAAGAAACTGTTGAAGGATGAAACGGGTTGAAGGATGAATTTCCGAACCGTTGGATGCGCCGCATCAGCAAAGCGATTGAGATTGGAGATGTTGAATAAATATACGCCAATTATCGGCACTAAAAATACCAACAACCAGAATTGACCTGGGAATTTAAATCCAATTTGTTGACCTGTCGCAGAAGGATCGAGGTAACCGATTAAGAACAGTACGACGCCGGACAAGGACCAGAAAATGGCTTCCCAAATGATGACCCCGGCCAAAATCAACTTGATGCGGTATGTATAGCTCAGGTTATTCATTTGTTTTGAATAAAAAACGGTTCGAAATGAAGGAAATCAAAGCCAATAATAAGGCCCAATTCATAAACGCCATTGGTGTTGCAGGCGGTTCTGATTTGTAATGCTGATCGAGCATTTTTCGTTTTTCTAGCTTTTCAATTTGTTGGTAGATCTCTTTTAATCCTTCTTTGTCGGTTGCACGGAAGTATTGACCATTCGTGATTTCAGCGATTTTCATCAAGGTAATCTCATCAATTTCAACTTCTTGGTTTTCGTAGCGAATTCCAAAGGGTGTTGCAACTGGAGTAGGTGCCTCACCATTGCTTCCAACACCAATTGTGTACACGCGGATATTTTTAGCGCGCGCCAATTCTGCTGCTGTTAATGGATCGATTTCACCGGCATTGTTACTTCCATCTGTCAAAAGAATGATGACTTTGGATTGTAAACTGTCGCTGCGTAAACGCGTTACGGCAGTTCCTAAGCCCGTTCCAATTGCTGTTCCACCATCGATGTTTTCTTCTCCGATTTTATCAATTTGTTGTTTGAGAATGCCGTAATCCAAGGTTGCAGGACAAGCAGTATATGCTTCCCCAGCGTAAACCACCAAACCAATGCGGTCGCCACGTCTTCCATCGACAAATTCTTTGGCTACTTCTTTCGATGCTTCCAGTCTGTTTGGCTCAAAATCCATTGCCAACATGGAACCAGAAACGTCCATGGTGATGATGATGTCGATTCCGTTTTTGTAGTTTTCGTCAAAATCATCGAAGCTGGACCAATGGAATGGTTTGGCCATTGCCATGATTAATAAAGCTGCAACAAGACCTTGAAGAATGATGTTTGTGCGTCTTACACCAACAATCCATCGCGTGGAAAATTTGCGTTGTGTTTCTGAGTTACCCGAGAATTTCCAATCTCCATGGCGTTTGGCTTCGCGCGTCCACAAGATCCATAGAAGGACTGGAACAAGCAAGAGCAACCACAACCAATGCGGTGACTGAAAGTCGTATTCCCAAAAGCGGATGTTCCAATTATTCAGCATGATCAAATTCAATTGGACTCGTTTCAGCGACGACTTGGCGGGCTAATTGAGCGTGTTTGTAAATAGCGATTTCATCGGGATGCGATTTGGCAAATTTCACCATGTCCGCTTCGTTGAGAATGGCACTGATTACTTGGATTGTTTCGGGATGTAAACCGCGTTGCGTCAAGAGTAATTTTGTTTCGTAGGACGTTTTCTCCAGTAAATTGATGTTGTATCGAGCGGATAAATACGAACGCAGAATGAAGGTTAATTCACTGAAGTGTTCTTTGACCTGGTTTTTCTCCCACAACTTGCTTTTTTCTAAGGCGTCAATTGCCAATAAGGTTTTCTCTTTCAGCGAAAGTTCCTTGATTTTTTGTGGCTTTGCCTCCGCTTTTTTCACCTTACGTGCCGCCCAAACTATTAGCGGAATGAGGATCAATGGAATGAGCCACCACCAGTTGTCGGAAATGAAACGCTTTACCGAAAAAGGTTCATCTGGGATTTCTGCGAAGGATTCTTTGATGTCGTAAATGTCTTGTCCTTTTTTTGCACTGACTAATTTTACGTTTAATTCAGTATCGGGAAAGTAGCAGGTAGAATCATTGATGCTGATGGATGGACCCGTAATGAGGTAAGATCCTTCATCCCATGCAGTGATTTCATAGGTTCCTTGCCAAATCGTCCCTTTTTTGCTTTTGATTAGCGTGTCTTTGAAGGGTGATTCAATTTCTAGGTTGTCTGATATGGCGTTTGACAAGCTGCCAGTTTTTGCCTTTAAGCGACTTGGTAAGACACCGACAGCAGGGCGAAACAGTGGTTTTTCACCTTTGGCAATTGGAATTGTATATGTAAGGGTTATTTTCTCACCAATTAAAATGGCGTTTTTGGAAATGCTTGTTTTCGCTGATTGCGCAAGGCTTGTCAGTGAAAGACTCAAAACGATGATATGTAGTAAGCGCATTCTCATCCTCGCTGTTTGAATAAGGCGACTAAGGGTTTGATTAAGTCATCTTCTGTTGTACACGAAACACTATCGATGCCTGCTTTTTTGAAGGCTTTTAAAATTGCTTCTTCTTCGTCGAGGAAGTTTTGCTTGAATTTCTCTCGCACTTCTGGCGCACTTGAATTGACCCAGGTTGTTTCTCCTGTTTCGGCATTGTAGAGCTGAATGAAGCCCATGTTTGGCAATTCGTGCTCGGCTCTGTCGGATAACTTGATGGCAATGGTGTCGTGGCGTTTTTTTGTCAAGCGCATGCCTTCCATGAAGTTGTTTTGGTCCACAAAATCACTTAATACAAAGGTAATTGCTCGTTTCTTTTGGGTATTTCGCAGGAATTTCAATCCTTCGTTGAGGTTGGTTCCTTTGCTTTTTGGTTTAAATTCGATGAGTTCGCGCAAAATCATCAAGGCGTGTTTCTTTCCTTTTTCCGGTGTAATGAAGCGTTCCACTTGATCTGAAACTAAGATTGCTCCGACTTTATCGTTGTTGCTAATTGCTGAAAAGGCAAGCACAGCAGCGATTTCCAAGGCTACATCTTTTTTCGTTTTGTCTGCTGTTCCAAATTCCTCGGAACCAGACACGTCTATGACGAGCATGACTGTGAGTTCACGTTCTTCCTCGAATACTTTTACATACGGATCATTGTAGCGCGCCGTGACGTTCCAATCAATCGTGCGGACTTCGTCTCCAAAATGGTAGTTTCGAACTTCACTAAAAGCCATACCTCTTCCTTTGAATGCCGAATGGTATTCGCCCGAAAAGATGTGTTTGGTCAAGCCTTTTGTCTTGATTTCCAACCGGTGGATTTTTTTAATGAGTTCTTTTGTTTCCAAGGTGCTTGAGCTTAAGGAACTTCTACTTTGTTGATGATTTTGTTGACGATGTCGGTTGCTGAGATGTTTTCCGCTTCTGCTTCGTAAGTCAAGCCCATTCTGTGACGCATGACATCTGGCGCAATTGCTCGCACATCTTCTGGTACCACGAAGGCTCTACCTTGCAAGAAGGCGAAGGCTTTTGCTGCTAAGGCCAAATTGATGCTCGCACGTGGAGAACAGCCGAAGCCAATCATTGGTTCTAGGTTTGCTAAGCCGTATTTTGCTGGTGTTCGCGTTGCATAGACCAAATCAACGATGTATTGTTCTACTTTTTCATCCAGGTAAATTTCGCGAACGAGTTCTCTTGCGCGCAGCACGTCGCTGGACGAAAGCACTTTTCCGCAGGCAGGGATTCCGCCTTTTTGCACATTGGTGCGTATGATTTGTTTTTCTTCTTCGATTGTTGGGTAGCCCAGGAACACTTTCAGCATGAAACGATCGACTTGTGCTTCAGGCAGGGGATAGGTTCCTTCTTGTTCGATTGGGTTTTGTGTTGCTAGCACTAGGAAAGGCGCTGGCAACTTATAGGTTTCATCTCCGATGGTAATTTGGCGTTCTTGCATGGCTTCCAACAAGGCACTTTGTACTTTTGCTGGGGCACGGTTGATTTCATCGGCAAGGATGAAATTGGCGAAGATAGGTCCTTTTTTTACCGTGAATTGTTCACTTTTTTGGTTGTAAATGAGCGTTCCAGTGACATCTGCAGGTAATAAATCTGGGGTGAACTGGATGCGGCTAAATTCTACATCGATTGCATCAGCCAAGGTTTTAATGGCCAATGTTTTTGCTAAACCGGGAACACCTTCCAATAACACGTGACCATCTGCTAAGAGCGCAATGAGGAGGCGATCTATCATATAGGTTTGACCTACAATTACTTTACCTACTTCTTCGCGCAGGCGCTGCATGATGACTGTTTCGAGTTTTATTTTCTCACTGAGAATGCGCAATGCTTCCGCAGGATTTATCGGATTGTTCGTATTATCTGTCATAAATCGAATAAGATGAATATACAAAGGTGTTAAAGATAAGCTCTAAAACGCTTGATTTTGCTGTTAAATATTGTTAACATTGTTTCTCTCAAACAACCAAACTAAGGTGTATGGAACAGCGGGCTTGTAAAGAATGTGGACAGAAGTTATCGGGTCGCAAGGACCAGAAGTTTTGTTCGGATTATTGTCGAAATACGTTCAATAATCGTCAGAACGAAGATGCGACTGTTTATATGCGCCGGATCAATAACATTTTGCGGAAGAATCGTCGGATTTTGAGTGGGCTGAATCCGTCAGGGAAGAAGACCGTTGATGGGATTCGTTTGGCAGAAGAGGGTTTTAATTTTCATTATTTCACGAATGTGTATACGACCCAGAAGGGTGCGACGTATTATTTTTGTTATGATCAAGGGTATGTGAAGTTGGAGGGGGATCAGTATGTGTTGGTGCATAAGCAGGATTATGTGAGGTGAATAGCAGAATTGAAAATATAACAACTTTAACCTAAAAAAATGTCAGATTCACTATTCTATTATTTCTATTACCTAAGCATTTCAAGTTGTTATCTTCCTCTATTGTTTTTATTGTACAAATGGAAAAGAACAAAATTGAATTGGATTTTATTTGCTTATTTTTTTCTTGCTTGTGCAACCGAATTGGCAAGTTGGATTATAATAATGCAATATCACATGTACAATATTGTGGTGATTAATCTCTATAACATTCCATTGATTATAATCATAGCAATTCTTTATTCTCATTTATTAAATAAAAAAGTGAATAAGCTGATTCTTAGTTGGCTCGTTTTATTTTTTGTCATATATGGCTTCTTAGTAACTTTTCATTCAATTTTCTTTACGGGATATACATTCGCCTATGTATTAATTTCTATAGGAACTATTTTTTTGGCTGTCTATTATTTGTTTCGATATTTACTGGAATCTGAAGGGAAAAAGGTGCTTAAGGATGGACGATTTCTGATTAATTTTACAATATTCTTTTACTTTGCCAATACTTTTTATTTGAGTCTTTTTGAATATCTGGTTTTCTTTAATAATTGGCTTCATGCTCAATTGTGGCCAATACAACTTTTTACTACAATTCTTGCCAATTTGATGTTCGTATATGCCATTTATTGGTTGAAAAAGGAGGATAAATTGACTGCAGATCAAATTTCAGAGCCGAATGTTTGAGTTACTTGCCAATTTTGCAACGCTTAGTTACCTCGTTCCAATTATAGCTTTTTCTACAGTTACAAGTAGGGAAATTAAGGATTTGTCTTACTTCATTTTAATCATAAGTTTGTTTGGCTTTTTCTCGAATGTGATGGCCTATTTTTTCCAAGAAATAACGTCCAATTGTAATCCAATCTATCATTATTACACGATTTTAGATACAAGCGTTTTGTGCTGGTTATATGCCAGGAATTTTGCGAATAAACGAGCAAGGATAATCATAGGAATGTTGTGGTTTTGCTTCTTGGTGCTATCAATTTATCAGCTTAAAACGGATTATTGGGGAGAAAATACACTTGCTTGGATAGTTTCAAAGGTTCTATTAATTGGACTTTCGTTAATTGGATTGATTAATCCTATTGTTCAATTTGTAAATGACGTAACATTGGATATTGATTTTAAAAGAATGAATAGTGCAGTTCTGATTTTTAATGCGTGCACTTTATTTGTTGCACTGTTTGAGCCAATCCTAAGAGAAAAGGATGGTTTTTTACTTGAAGTTGGTTGGTCCGTAAATCTTCTCTTGATCCTAATTTATAATTCACTGTTGACAATTACACTATGGAAAATGAAACGCTAATATTATTGTCTGTTGTTTTTGGGACGCTCTTTACTTTTATTTTGATCGTGGTCATTATTGTATTGGTGGTAAAATATCAGAAAAATAAAATTGAGTATGAAAAATTAATGTTTCAAACCTTGAAGCTCAAAGAAAATGAATTGATTCGTGCAGTTGTTGATACGCAAGAATCAGAACGTCAAAGAATCGCTATGAATTTGCATGATGAAATTAACCCTCTTTTGGTTTCGCTAAAATGGATGATTGAACACCCAGATATGCAGTTGGATGTGAATATTGATGCAAAAGATGAAATTGAAAAAAAGCGGAACATCATCAATGAAATTATTGACAATATGCACTCGGTGACGAAAGATTTATCTCCCAGAATACTTTACAAATTTGGTTTGGTAAGAGCGTTGAATAATATTTTGTCGGAAATGAATGATCTACAAGTTGAATTTAATAGCTCGGCCCCCAGTTTTCCTCTAATCGATGAGTCTACATCCCTAAATATTTACCGTATTACCTTGGAACTAATTCAAAACATTCGAAAACATGATAATGCAACGAAGTTAAAATTAAGTTTGCATAACAAAATGGGTGTTTTCACTGTTAAAATTGAGCACAATGGAGAGGGAATTACGAATGAGCAATTTCATGATTTAGTTGGTAAATCGAGTGGCTTAGGGTTGAATTCAATAATGTCAAGATTGAAATTAATTGGCGGTAAAATTGATTTTAGCAAACTGGAATTTTCGATTGTTGAGATTAGCTTAGAAAATAAGTCTTTGGGTTCAACTAACTAATCTTTATTAACCCATTTTTAATAGCATAGACAATTAATCCGAAAGCATTTTTTGAATTTGTTTTAACAAAGATGTTTTTACGATGATTTTCAACGGTTCGTTCTGAGATGAACAATTTGTTCGCTATTTCTTTGTTTTTCAGCCCTTCACAAATTAACGGTAAAACTTCCAATTCGCGTTCACTTAAAAGACTTAGCTCATTTTGTTTAAATTCTCGGGAAGAAGTTTGTAGTCTGCTAATTAATTGAGGAGTAATTTTCTCATCAAAGAAGTAATTGTTATCTGCTACAAGATTAATTGCTTCAATCACCGTTTCGATCTCTGCATGTTTTGGTAAAAAACCTTTGGCTCCTGAAGTCAAAGCTTGGTAGATCATTTCATTTTCATAATAGGAACTTAAGATAATGACTTTAATAACAGGGTGGTTTTTTGAAATGAGTTGAAGAGCTTCAAATCCATTCATGATTGGCATTTCAATATCAAGAATGAGAATGTCAATAGATGTTTTATTCAGTTCTAGTAGTAATTCTTCACCATTTGACACATCAAATACCACTTCGAAGTTTGGTTGATTAGAAAGAATGGCGCGAATACCTTTACGTAGAATTTCATGATCTTCGGCTAGTGCAATTTTAATAGTTGGCGTTTCGATGTCTTTAAATTTAAAGATTGTGTAGCAAAGATAAAATCTTATCGAATCGAAGCCTCGGTTTTACTAAATTTAGGGGTTTTTACGGATTGATAATTCTTAATCGAAATTCTAGATTTGTTCTAAAGTTGATTTCAATATTCCACTTAAGATATCAACTAAACCTTTAAAAGGCTGCTTCAGTTATGATGCAGCCTTTTTTGTTTTAATTTTAAAAAGAAAAAGCCGCTTACACATTTCTGCATAAACGGCTTTCACATCAACCTACTACTACTTATTGTTTAGTAACAAAGAAGTTTGATTATTGTTTAATTAATTGCACTTCCGCGTTTAATTTAATATCGTCGCTTACAACGATGCTTCCAGCTTCAGTGATTGCGCTCCATTTAAGACCGAATTCACTTCTTTTGATTTTTCCAGAAAGTGTAAGTCCTGCTTTTGTTTGTCCGTATGGATCTACAACGATTCCACCGAATTCAGCTGCTAGTTCGATGTGTTTTGTTACGTCGCGAACTGTTAAGTCACCAGCGATTACGTAGTTTTCATCGTCTTTTTTAGTTACACCTGTACTTTTGAAAGTAATTGATGGGTAAGCTTCAGCATTGAAGAAGTCATCTGATTTTAAGTGACCATCTCTGTCTGCTACACCTGTGTTGATTGAATCAACTGCTGCTGAGAAATCGAAGTTTGCTGTAGAAAAGTCATCTCCTGTTGTTGTTGCGTTTGCTGTGAATTGACCGAATGTTCCGCTCACGTTTGTAATCATCATGTGTTTCACTTTGAATCCGATTTCGCTGTGCATGTTGTCAATAGCCCATTTTGTTTCCATGTTATTTTTCTTTTATATGTTAATATCAATTTGATGGTACAAAGATAGGTTGGTGGAGGGGGAATTTTCGTTGATGTAGGTTAAGGGTTTTTGAATATTGTGCGCTTCGTTTAGTTTTAAACCACATAAGGCACATAAGGAAACATAAGTTTTTGGCGCTTTGCTTGTTTTTGTTTAACGCAGAGGAGCGAAGATGGGAAGGGTGTGGAGAGAGGCGCTTTGCTTTATTTTAGCAGTTGTTTTTTCATGCGGGAAAGGCTTTCTGGGAGAATACCTAGATAAGAAGCGATTTGGTGCTGTGGGACGAGTTGTTCGATTCCAGGAGAGCGTTTGATTAATTCGTTGTAGCGTTCAACGGCATTGGCACTTACAGTTAGTAAGAAACGTTTTTGAAGAACTGTTAAATGTTTTTGAGTAATAATTCGGAAGAGGCGTTCTAATGCTGGAACTTGTTTTAAAAGTTCTTCTTTTTTAATTGGGTCAATGACGAGTGCGATACTGTTTTCGAGTGCTTGAGCTGATAATCCACTTGGTTCTGAGGAATTAAAGGATGCGATGTCGCCGGCCCACCAATCTTTGAAAGCGAAATAAAGTACATGCTCGAGTCCTTTGGTGTCAACGTAGAAAATGCGGAAAGTTCCACTTACAACGAAGGCTTCTATGTCGCAAATGTGTCCTTGCTCAAATAGGAATTGTTTCTTTTTATAGGACTTAAGTGAATAGGCATTGGCAATGATTTCACGTTCTTTGGGTGAAATATCAATGCGTTGAGCAATGTATTCTATTAATTGGTTTTTGTATGCGGTTTCGTTCATAGGGTAAAGATAGGGGTTTTTCACTGATGTACACATGAGAGGTTTCGGCACTTCGAGAGCCTATTAGATTAGCAACATTAAATAATAGAAGTTAATTTAGATTAACTGAAGAACCAGAGAAGGCGAGGTGAACTAGTTCGAGAAATAAGCTTTAGACTTTACCTGAGCATTAGTCCTCATCTTCTCCGGGTTCAAG
>JBDLVK010000128.1:0-4705 GCA_039804825.1 Bacteroidota bacterium | reverse complement strand
TCGTTTCCCACTTCAAATTCGCGTCAAATCCATCTGGTCTAAATACAGTATAGAATTGTCCTCCAAAGGCATATTGTGCCGTAGATGCACCTTGATAATAATTCGAGATATATGCATAATCACCAATACCATCTTGTTGACCTGTAACCCCATATCCTGCACGAATTTTTAGCATATTTAACCATTTCGCTTTTTCCATGAACTTCTCTTGAGTTACGATCCATGCAGCGGAAACCGAAGGGAACAAGCCCCAACGTGTTTCTGGGCTAAAGCGTGATGATCCATCTCTTCTTAATGTTGCGTTGATCACATATTTGTCGTTGTAGGTATAAATACCTCTACCATAAAAGGACAACAATGCGTTTTTCGTATAGTTTGGATAAATAGATGAAGGTTGCGCGATAATTGAATCTTGAGCTTGATTATATGTTGCATTGTTTGGACCTTGTGAGAACCAATCTTGGTAAGAGTAACCTGCTGTAAGATCAATCAGGTGTTTACTTTTTTTATCACCATTATTATAATTAGCATAAGCCTCAATCAATTTGTTACCTTTCGTTTGACGATAATCGTAATAACTACCACGGCTGTAATAACCAGATGCAGAATTTGAATCAACCGTAACTGAACCAATTCCTTCAGCTTGGTCAGTTCCTACGTTCACAACTGCTTTGATTTGAGGGAAGAAGTGTAGTTTGTAGGTTACTTTTGCATTTCCGATATAGCGAGCAACACTACTGTGATCATCACGAGACTTCAAAAGGCCTAATGGATTTTTAGGAGCCAAGGTATTTGGTAAACCAGTATCTGTCCATTCAAAGTATCCGTTGTAAGCAGCGTTCCCAGAATTTACGGCTTGAGTAGGATCAAAATATGCCGCTCCTAAAGCTGCTCTGTTCGCAAATTGTGAATATGTTTGAACAAATCGTTGGTTAACCTCTAATAACAAGTGATTGTCCAAGAAACTAGGAGTTAAATTTAATGAAACAGATGTTCTATTAAATTGATCTCCTCTTAACAGTCCATTTTCAAGACGATTACCAAATGACAAGCGATACGGTAATTTTTTTATTCCACCAGTTAAAGAAACGTTATTATCCGTAACATAAGCAGAATGAAACACTTGTTTTTGCCAATCTGTATTCGATGTCCCAAGCAAGGCAGCTTGAGCAGGAGTCCCATTTTCAGTAACCAATGTTCTGTATTCATCCGCATTCATTACTTGCGCATATTTTGCAATGGTTGATAATGAATGTTTTGTATCGAAAACAACTTTCAATGGTTGATCCGCAAGTCCATTTCCTTTTTTTGTTGTGATTAATATAACCCCATTCGCACCTCTTGATCCATAAATTGCTGTAGCAGAAGCATCTTTCAAGATGACAAAAGAGGCAATGTCATTTGGATTAATCAAAGACAAGGCATTGGCAGAACCCGAAATTCCTCCATTATCCAAAGGAACACCATCAATTACAATTAAAGGGTCGTTACTTGCATTGATGGATGTACCACCTCTTAAACGGATTGTACTTCCTGATCCTGGAGCTCCATCATTTGTATTGATTTTTACACCGGCAGCTTTACCCATAATTAATTGCTCAGGGGTAGAGACTGAACCCTGAACGAAGTTCTTATCATTAATGACAGTAGCCGCTCCGGTCAAATCTGTTGTTCTTGTTGTACCATATCCGATAACAACAACCTCGTTTAGCACTTTTTCTTCGTTTTTCAGGACGACATCTGAGATAATTGTTTGTCCTCCAGCAACAACCACAGACTTATTATAAGTAACATATCCGGTTAGTCTGTAAATAATGTTATAAGAACCGGCCTCTAACATTGGAATTTCATAATAACCTTTGTCATCGGTGTAAGCACCTTTACCTTTTCCTTCAAGAATCACGGAAACATTAAATACTGGTTGACCAGTTGTATCTTTCACGATACCTTTAATCGTTCCTCCTTGTCCAAATGAACAGAGATGGGTCAATAAAAATAATAGCAGTGTAGCAGTGGATGTTTTTAAAGTTTTTTTCATACTAATAGCATAATTAGTTAACATTTAAGCGTAGATGTTTTGCCTCAAATATATTAATTTATTTTAAATGTCAAAATGACACTAAGTTATTTTTTCATTGAGTAACAAGAACAAGTTTAGATTCATTTGATGTAATTAAAATATTTGTTATCAGTGTTTTAGCATTTTCATCATAAACATAGTCTAAATTATTTTTTCCCATTTTCAGGGCTTTTGGACAATTATCAACATTATGAATAATAATTTCAACAGGTCGAGAAATTTCTATTTTGTTGTAATTCGATTCCACGATAAATTGAATGAATGATTGTTTCTTTTTCTTCAGAAAATTGAATTTCAACAGGAAGTAATTTTGAGTTTGAATTGCTTTAGCATCCGTCCCGTCGTCTTCGTACAATTCGCCACTGCTTGCAGAAACCGATTGATCGAAATAGTAATGTAGTTGCAATTTGTGATCATTGTAGTCTTTCGTATTGTATAAATTGGAAGTCATTGGTATAAACGAACCAGCCTTTACAAAAACAGGTATATGATTTTCTGAAACCGCAATATTGATGAACGATTTTTGATTGTTTTCGTTGATTTCATATTTTTTGTCTGTGAAAAAATCAAACCAAACACTGTTACGAGGAAAGTAAACACTGATACTCTTGCAATTGGGAGTTGTTACGGGAGTTACAAGAAAAGCATCTCCCCACATATATGTTGAAGCGATTTCAAAAGCACTAGGATCGAATGGTGCTTCGTAAAAAATTGGTCGCATTAAAGGAATTCCTGAGGTTGAATTTTTATAGGCTAAAGTATAATTATAAGGAAGTAATTCATAGCGCAACTGAATGGCTTCTTTCGCAAATGCTTTCGTTTTTTCATCTTTAAAAATGGCTTCACTTGGCACCTGTTCTTGACCATGCGGTCTAAAAATTGGTTGGAAAACGCCATATTGCAGCCATCGTACATACAATTCAGGGTCATCGTTGTCGCCAGCAAAACCTCCTAAATCAGAATGCATATAGGCAATTCCTTGAATTCCCATTTGTAATGAAATTTCCATTTGAGATTGCAAGCCTCCCCACGTTCTGTTTACATCACCCGACCAAGGGATTAGACCAAATCGTTGAGAGCCAGCAGCACCTGAGCGCATCAAAATAAATGGTCTTTCACTTGGAAATTCACGTTTAAACCCCTCAGAGAGTAAGCGAGCCCAATCGTGACCATAGATATTATGAACTTCATTGGCTGTATAATTCAAATGCATTAAATCTTTCGGATGAACTTCTGGTTCTCCTAAATCACCCCAGAATCCATTAATTCCCATTTGATGCAAGTCTCTGTATATGTTCCAAAACCAATCAGCACCTTTTGGATTGTAAATATCAATCAAGCCTGTATTGCCAAAATAAAAATTATACGTAAACGGATTTCCAAGCCGATCTTTTCCAAGAATATCTTTTTCAACAGCCTCATTCCATCTTTTGGACGTGGTAAGTATGAAAGGTTCGGTGATCAATATGGTTTCAATATTCTGATTGTGGAAGTCATCAATCATTTTTTTAGGGGTGGGAAATGAATCAGCATAAAACTCCAAATTCCCAAGAGTACCTTGAATTTCTTTTCCAAACCAATACAAATCTAAAATAATGGCGTCAAGTGGAATAGAGTCCTTCTTAAATTGATTAACAACGTTGCGGGTTTCCGCTTCGGAATGGTAACCAAATCGAGAAGCAAAATTTCCAAATGCCCAGCGTGGAGGCAGGGGTTGATGCCCGGTTAAATCTGTATAAGCAGAAATAAGGTCTTCCCATTCTGTACCTGCAATAATTTGATAGGTTTTACGCCCGCTAATCGTTTGATAGGTTAAGGTGTTATCCTTTTTAGAATCTAAATCTAAATAACCGATAGGAGCATTGTCAAAATGAAGCATGTATTTTTTAGAACTAATGACAATTGGCAAAGTATAGTTCATCAATTCAGAATGTGTTTCGTAACCGTAATGCGCTTTGTTGTATAATTCAAGTTTGTAACCTCTACGATTCATGCCCAAAGCCCTTGCACCTCCACCAAACAAAATTTCTTCTTGTGTTAAGTTAAAATCGATGTTTTCGAAGTTAGTATCTTTGGAATAACCATTTTTTTCAGAAGTTAAAAATTCTCCTTGGTAGAAATAACTTATCTGAAAAGGCTGTTTTGAAATGACGACTTGAATTCCACTTGTAAAAAGTTGAAGGTCTGTTTTTGATTCTTTAACGCTTATAAAATTTTTGTTTTTCGATTGAATCAACGCGTGAGATTTCGCTTCCAAAAGTTCACCTTTTGGAACAAAAGTTGTCTCAATTACTTTTTCAGAATAAGCAGAAAAAAAGTAGCTTCCATCGCTTGTCTTAACTTCAATACAAGAATCATTTTTAGCAACAGAATTGAAGATTCGATTTGTGTTTTGAGCTTGTATGTAGTTAGAAAATAGTACTACAGCAACGAGTAAAAACTTCATAATTAATTTTTTTCTAGTTCAATAATCAACGAACTTTTCGGATTAATCGTTAGTTGATTTTTTAATTCAATGTTCTTTTCCGAAACAACCTCTTTTGTTGCTTTGAACCCATTTAATTCTTCTTGAAATCGGCTCAGGTCAATTGTTTGGTTTTCTAAGGAATTATTTAAAACAACCAT
>JBDLVK010000127.1:0-7835 GCA_039804825.1 Bacteroidota bacterium | reverse complement strand
GAGTAACGTTGTAACCTCTATTTGCTGGAAACCAAGTTTCACCATAATCATTTGTAACACCAATACCACCATCATTACCAATGTATAAACGGTTTAATTGATCCCATTTCATCTCGTGGTTATCAGCGTGTGCATATTTTGGTGCGTATTGAGGTAAGAACCACTCAGTTAATTTCTCAAATCCACCAGAAGGAGGATTGTTAACTGTTTGTTTCCATTTCCAAATATCGATACCACCTATTAAAATTTTCTCGTTATCATTAGGAACTACTGTAACAATTGAATTGTAAGTACCTTGATTTCTGTAAATATCCAAGTTACTTGGAGTACCAGAAGCACCAATGAATTGTGACCAAGTTGCACCATCATCATGCGAAACATTCATTCCTAACAAGTTTGAACCAGTTCGAACCGCATAGATTGAATATTTTCCTGCAACACGTGCATGAGAAATGGCATATTCAATACGAGGAGAACCTGTTGGTACAACTGTTGATCCGGAACCTGATTTATCATCGAAAGATGTTCCACCATTTGAAGAAACAAACGTTTTGTTGGTTCCCATTCCAGCAACAATCACTTGACCGTCTTTTGAAATTTTCAATGCATTACAAGCTCCAGCAGTAACCGTAACACTTGTTAAAGCAGCATCACCAACTTTCCATTTTTTGACTCCTGAACCAGTTGCCATCCATACGTAATTATCAACATCACTTGAAACTACTTCAGTACAACTTGTGGTACCTGGAATAGAAGCCCAAGTAGCACCGTTATCTGTTGTATACCAAACACCGTTACCCGTCCAAGATTCTTGATTCGAACCAGTTGCAACATATAACGTTCCATCAACAGTTTGGGTCATGCTAGAAATGAAAGGTGAAGCACCTTGATTGATATAAGAGTCAACTCTTTCCCACTGATCTGCGCGATTTGTTGAAACGAATAAACCTCCAGAAACACCTCCAGCCCAAACGTGATTCACGTCTGCTCTGTCCACTTGAATTGCACGAGTACGTCCACCAATATTGTCAGGACCTTGCTCAATAAATGAAATTGCTTTACTTTTTGGTGCTTTTCTTACTTGAGAACGAATTAATTCCAATTTCTCTTTCGTGATTTCTTGCCCAGTTGCATGGTCAATGTATCTTGCACTAAGCCATTGTTTAGCATCTTCAGCTGATCTTGATTCCAAAGAAGGTAAATCTTTTTTAGAATACGAACCCTCAGTAGACTTGAATCCCCAAGGAGAAACCGCAAAAAACGCTGCTAAAGCAACTAAACCGGCAGAACCGATGATTATTTTGTTTCGTTTCATAATGTAGTTATTTCCTATTTTGTTTTAACGCGACCGCCAAGTTAATAAATAAAAATGATATGGTATCTACTAAATCTTGACGTAACTTTAATTTATTCTTACAAATCTAATTTATTTTGAAGCCGATTTTAACACTTTTTGCATGTTTTTTTTGAAAAAATATACAAGTCAAACAATTAAAAAAGATGCTTTTCAGCGTGGTAAGATGAACGTACTAATGGACCACTTTCTACGTACCTAAAACCCATTTCTAAACCAAGTAAACGGTATTTTTCAAAACGTTCAGGTGTAACAAATTCTGCAATGGGTAAGTGCTTTGGAGTAGGTTGTAAATATTGTCCAATTGTTAAAATGTCAACATTTACTGCTCTCAAATCTTCCATTGTTTCAATGATTTCCTCCTCAGTCTCACCTAAACCTAGCATGATACCGGATTTTGTTCGCATTCCTCCTTTTTTCAGTCGAAACAAGACTTCTAAACTTCTGTCATATTTTGCTTGAATGCGCACTGCTTTGGTCAAACGACGAACAGTTTCTAAATTGTGAGAAACAATTTCTGGAGCGGCATCAATAACAATCTGCAGATTATCCCAATTTCCAGCGAAGTCAGGTATTAATGTTTCCATCGTTGTTCCAGGTGATTGCTGTCTCACCGCGCGGACGGTTTGCGCCCAAATTTCTGCGCCACCATCTTTTAGATCATCGCGATCAACCGAAGTAATTACGGCATGCTTCACTTGCATGATTTTAACACTTTGTGCTACTTTCCCTGGTTCGTAAATGTCTACTTCTTCTGGGCGACCCGTTTTTACAGCACAAAAACCACAAGAACGTGTACAGATATTTCCGAGAATCATAAAGGTTGCGGTTCCTTCACCCCAACATTCACCCATGTTTGGACAACTTCCACTTTCACAAATCGTATGCAATTTATGCTCATCAACCAATGAACGCACTTTGCGGTAATTTTCACCTGTAGGTAATTTTACACGCAACCATTTTGGTTTTTTAATACGTATCTCTGAATTATCTTTTTCGATTATTTCACTCATTTTGACTCCCGTTACGTTCAAAATTAATCCAACTCCATTAACAACTTAGAACCAAGTATTGTTTTAAGCATAACGGCATCTTCAATAAAAAGCCTATTTTTACACTCGGAATTACTATGTTTCTAATTCTGGACAAAGTTACAATATTATCAGCGAATATATGATTACCTCTAAAGTTAAGTATTTGGGAAATTTAAGAACAGCTTGCACGCATGTTCAATCGGGAACTGAAATTATTACCGATGCGCCAATTGACAACAAAGGAAGAGGTGAAGCCTTTTCGCCAACTGATTTGGTTGCAACTGCTTATGCTTCTTGCATGATTACGATTATGGGGATTTTTTGTAATGAACATGAAATCAAATTTGTTCACGCTGATGCGAAAGTTCAAAAAATCATGGGAACAGCTCCTCGCCGTATTGAGCGAATTGTTATCGAAATAGATTTAATAGGTAATAAGTGGACTGAAGAAACTGCAGAGCGTGTAATACGAGCTGGGAAAGCTTGTCCAGTAGCTAAAACACTTGGAGACAACGTAGCAGTTGACTTCACTTTTAATTATTAAAAAAATAGAATGGAACCAAGAAAATTTGAACGTAAAAAATCAGCAGAAGATTTGATTTTTGGTGTTCGTGCCGTAATCGAGGCAATAAAAGCTGAACGTGAAATCAATAAAATTCTTATTCAAAAAGGAATGAATAAAGAATTGTTTACCGAATTGAAAGAAGCGTTAGCTGGTAAAAACTTTCAATTACAATTTGTTCCTTCTCAAAAATTGGATTTCTTAACGGAAGGAAATCATCAAGGTGTAATTGCCATGGTTTCGCCAATTGAATACAAAGAAATTGAACCCTTAGTGGAAGAGATGCTAGAACGCGGTGAAAAACCATTGGTTCTTGTTCTTGACCGAATCACAGATGTTCGAAATTTTGGAGCAATCGCTCGAACTGCTGAATGTCAAGGTGTTGATGCGATTTTAATTCCGTCAAAAGGATCTGCATTGGTAACTCCAGATGCTATTAAAACATCTGCTGGTGCTTTGAATCGAATTCCAGTTTGCAAAACAAATAGCTTGAAAGAATCTTTGTTCTACTTACAACAATGTGGAATGCGCATTATTGCTTGTACTGAAAAAGCTGCAGTTTCGCTGCATGAAATAAATATGCGTGGACCTGTTTGTATCATACTTGGTTCCGAAGAAGATGGAATTACTTCTGATTTAATTAATCTTTCAGATGTTAGAGCGCGAATTCCAATGCGTGGCGAAATTGCTTCGCTAAATGTTGGGGTTGCTGCAGGTATGATTCTTTACGAAAAAACTCGTCAGGAATTGCGCGGATAACATGCGTATTCTCAAGAAACATTGGGTATTTATTTCCTTGGTTCTCATAGGAATCATCATTCGACTGATTTTTATGAGTTATCAGGGTTTGTCAAACGACGAGTTAAGTGCTTGGCATCGAACGCATTTTTCATCCTGGAATGATTTCTGGATTCAAGGTGTGAAAGTTGGAGATATGCATCCTGCATTTTACCAAGTTTTGCTATGGTGCTGGATTCGTATTTTCGGAGATAGTGAAATCGCTATTCGTTCAACGAGTTTGGTATTCTACGTTCTAACCTCTGTGTTGATTTATCGCATTGGTATTCGTCATTTTTCCAAATTCTCAGGTTTATTGCTGATTGCCTTCTATACTGGATTGACGTTTACCGTTATAAACACTGTTTTTGCGCGTCCATACAATTCAGGTGTTTTCTTTTTATTGTTGGCTTTTTATGGAATTCTAGAATTAAAAGTATATCAAGCTAAATTGTGGAAATGGACATTGATTATTTCTTTAGGACTTATTGGTGCTATGTTATCGCATTATTTTGCGTTTTTAGTGGCGTTAGTTTTGAGTGGTTTGGGATTGTTTTATGTAGGTAGAAAACGGTTACTTTATTTGATGGCAGCTGGAGTTTTAGCAGCAGTATTGTTTGTTCCACATATGTCAATTACACTTTTCCAAGTCGGAAGAGGTGGTTTAGGTTGGTTGGCTGCACCTAAACTTTCTTGGCCACTGGATTTTATTCATTTGTTCTTTAATGATTCTTGGGTTATAGCATTGTCATTTAGTTGCTTGTTTTTGATTTTACTAATTGCATCAAAAAGACGTTGGAATACTGCAAGTACATTTTCCATCCTTGTTTTCGTTTTGACCTTTTGTGGAGCGTTTGTTTTGTCACACCTTTTTACACCCATTTTGCGAGAGATTGTGATGCAATTTCTTCTGCCATTTTTGTTTTTGCCTTTGTTTTATCTCTTGGAAATTCAATCGCGTAAATTGAAAGCTGTCGTGCTGTCGACATTGGTCATTATACCGACAGGCGATAGTTTTTTGAGAAACCAACTAATTGAACCCGTTCATTTTGGTGTTTTTAAAGAAATAGGTGCTGCAATAAATGACGCTAATCGAGATTTTGGAAAAGAGAATATCACTTTTGCTTCGAACTTTAATAACATTGATTACATCAATTACTATGTTGAAGAAGATTTAAAAGAAACAATCATAGATTGGGATCAACCAGCTGCTTTGGATTCATTGTTTATTCGAGCTAAAAATTCAAAAACGAAGTATTTCGCCTACAGTTTTAGCAATAGCTTTAATGTTCCAATGTTTTTCGAGGTCATTCGATTGTATTTTCCAACTGTTGTTCGAACTGTGCAAACTAAGTATTCAATTTTTGTTCTTTTTGAAAAAGGTAATAAGGAAAGATTGTTTGGTACAGCTGTTTTAAAGCCACAATCTAAAAAGATGATCGAAACGAAGGATGAATTTAGTTTTGAAAATCGCATGACCGTAGGCACTTTACCTGAACAATCAAATAAATGGAAACATTATGTTTTACAGTGTAATGCGGCCTTAATTGACACGGTTTCCTTGTATTTAACATTAACAGTTGATCGCAATGGTGAAGCTTGGAAAAAAGGTGAGGATCTTGCAGTTTATTATTCATACGAATTTCCAAAATTCTCGAACAATGATTCGCTCAAACGGATGATTTGTCCCTTCATTTTACCAGATGATATTTTACCGAGCGACGAATTGAAATTTTACATTTGGAATCCTTCCAAAGGAAAATTTAAAGCCAGTGCAATTGGAGTGTATTTCGAAGAATTGAAATAATTACTTAAACACAAATGGCAATAATGCAGGGAGTTCGTTTAACGATTGAATCTTGTGTTGATTTTGGAAGTGTTGAAATGAATTTTCTGGGTCAAACAAAATGCCGTACATTCCGTAATTTTGAGCTCCTACAACATCAACCTCATAATCGTCACCAATCATGACAGAATCAACTGCTTTTGCTCCTGCTTGATCTAGGGAATGTTTAAAAATAGCGGGTGAAGGTTTGTTTTGTCCAACATCTTCCGAACAGACAATCACATCAAAATACTCATCTAAACCTGATTTATTCAATTTAATGTATTGCACTTCTTTGAAACCATTCGTAATGATGTGCATGTTGTAGCCTTCTTTTTTCAAATAATCCAATGTCTCAAGTGTATTCGGGAAAAGTGCTGTTTGTTGTGGGGAGATTTCCACATATCCATCGCTCATTTTTGTGACGATTTCAGGATTGTTTACATCAAATTGTTCCAAGGTGATTCGAAAACGGTCATTTCTCAAGTTTTCTTTTGATAACCTTCCTGCGCCGTATTCTTTCCATAATTGAGCATTCGTTTTCTTGTAATTCGAATGAAACAACTCAAAACTATCAATGACGGTGTTTAACCTAAGTTCATGGAAAAGTTTGTTGAGCGCAATCTCTGAATTTTTCTCGAAATCCCACAATGTTCTATCGAGATCAAAAAATAAATGTTTATTGGTCATTAGAAAAAATCTGCAATGATGTAAGCTGTTCCTGTTGTTAGAACTCCATTGATTCCTATTCCAAGAATAATCAGAGGAAATGTTCTTTTTTCCTTTCCGTAAAATTTAGCTGTTATAATGGTACCAATTGGAATACTGAGAAACAAAGGCGCATAAAAAGAAACACCAATAATTCCAAGTTTATGTTTGATGCGTACAATTAATTTATTGGTCTTAGTGAACTTTTTCTTTTGCTTCAATGGTATGCCTGTTTCAATTGATTGAAGCAATAGTTCTTTTCT
This sequence comes from Bacteroidota bacterium, assembly GCA_039804825.1. Classification (GTDB taxonomy): domain Bacteria; phylum Bacteroidota; class Bacteroidia; order Flavobacteriales_D; family Crocinitomicaceae; genus M0103. The sequence goes on along the minus strand of JBDLVK010000127.1, from coordinate 1,312 downwards.
TTTTTTGTGCGCTCGAATTAGGAAGAACTCACTAGAAAAATAAAAAATAGCCGCACTAACAAGCGCTCCAGCAACACATACAACATACGTTTCAATAAACGATAAACCTGCTTTTGGTCCACCGAATGGTGTGAACAAAAACTTGATCATTGAAAAGCCAAAAAAACCGATGTATTTTCCCCAAAGCATAGTTTCAGCCAATTAACATTTTTCTCCGTAAGCTAAATCACCAGCATCACCTAAGCCAGGAACAATATAGGATTGAGCTGTTAATTCTGTGTCGATTGCTCCAACCCAAATTTGTGTTGTTTCTGGTAAATGACGTTTAACGTAATCCAACGCATCAGGTGTTGCAATTGCAGAAACAATTATTATGCGATTTGGTTTTCCTTGTTTTAACAAAGCTTTGTAAACCATAACCATCGAACTTCCGGTTGCCAGCATTGGATCACTAATAATCACTGTTCGATTGTCTAATTTCGGTGAAGCTAAATACTCTACGTGAATATCAAAATCTTCTACACTTGTGTGTTTTCTGTAGGCAGAAATAAATGCACTTTCAGCTTTGTCAAAGTAATTTAATAATCCTTGATGCATCGATAAACCAGCTCTTAAGATGGTAGCTAAAACAGGTTGTTCTTTGATTGTTTGCACTTTTGCCAATCCCAAAGGAGTGGTCACATCTGTCGCTTCAAATTCAAGTGTTTTCGATACTTCGTAGGCCATAATCTCAGAAATTCGTTCCATGTTTCGTCTAAAACGCATAGCATCTTTTTGAATTGAAACCTCTCTAATTTCTGACAAAAAAGAGGAAAAAATTGAATTTGTGTTGGATAGATTATGTACCATTTTTAGTGCTTTGATATAAAAGTAATGGAAATAATAGAAATTTCAGCGAATTCCATGTGAATAAATGCAAAAAGAAGCACTTGATTTTAATGGAAGCGATTAAAAATAGGTAAATTTGCAGGCATGTCAGAAAAAGCGTCCATAAATATCTCCATTTTTAAACGACTGGTTTCTCATTTGAAACCTTACCGGAAAAAATTTGTATTGGCAGTGCTTTGTTCTATTAGTTTAGCAATACTTGGTGTGTCTAGGCCAATATTGATTGGTAGAATGGTTTCTCAGTACATTGATATTGATTTAAAAACAGAGACACCTCAACCTGAAATGTTGCTTTTTTGGACCATGGTGATTTTAGGGATCTTATTTATTGAACAGGTTATACAATTCGTAGGTTCCTATTTTTCCAATTTAATCGCACAATCGATTATCAATGATATTCGCAAAAAGTTATTTGGTCATTTGT
>JBDLVK010000126.1:0-3031 GCA_039804825.1 Bacteroidota bacterium | reverse complement strand
TTTTATTTCAACTTTTTCATCTTACCGTTGTAAGCGGGGTGCAAAGATAGACACTCTTTTTATTTAAACAAGCGTTTTGAACAATCTTTTTTTGAAAAATATTAATCACCTACTCTAACTCACTGATAAAGCATCGTTTAATTAATCAACTTTTTTTGGATTATTTTTAAGAAAGCCCCCTATTCATTGAACTAATTCGGTAAATTCTTCTTGAGAATTGAATAAATTTCAGGAAAATGTTTTTCCAATTTATCGGGTGTTTCTCGGTAATATTCCATAATTACTGCGAAAAACTCAGTTTTACCGGTATATGCGTAATTATCTATTTTGTTTTGTTTGATACGTTTTCTCAATTCGGTTTCAATTAATTCATTCCATAATTTCTGATCATCAACTGAAAACAAACCTGGAACACCATCAATAACATTATCATTCTTATCTATAAGATGGGAAAACTCATGAATCCCAACATTGTGTCCATCCAAATTTTTGAATCCTTTGATCAGTGATTCCAACGAAAGAATCATGGTTGAATCCATCAGGCCACCATGATGAACCTTTCCTTGTACATAACCATTGTCAATAATCTCATTCGATTCATTGAAGTCATTGGGATAAACCAAAACTTCCGTTAACTCTCCATAATTCCAATAAGGCAATCCCCAAAAAGCGATAATCGCAGAACTTGCAACATATAAACACGTTTCTTTTTCTGGTACTTCTTTTCCAATCTCAGTAATTCTAATTTCAGCAAGAAACAATCCTAAGCGATCTTCAAAGATGATTTTATTAGTTTTCGACAAGGACTTGTAATAAAATATATGTTCATTCAGCCAAAAGCGATCATTTAGATTTAATTTGATACGTGCTTTCCTTTTTAGTTGTCTAACAGTTTGCGTTCTCCAAAACCATAAGGCTGCAGAAAACAAAACGACAATTGTCACACCAATTATTTTGGCCAAAACCTTATAATCTGATGTCAATAATAAAGGAATAAACAATAAGGTAATAAACAGCACAATCAACCAAGCAGAAAAACGTGCTTTACCTTCCAAGAATTTTAAATAGTCATTCATAGGACAAAAATAAAAAAGGCCTTCTTTCGAAGACCTTTTATTTAAGTTTTAACATTCTACCCATTTATCATTTCGCATTTCTCCGCGAATTGTAACGAACTTCGTTCGTGCGTAATCCTCTGCAGCAAGAAGCATTTGTTCTTTCGTGTCTCTTCTAACTAAAATGGCACTACTTCCTTGTGTTTTAACTTCAATGTAAAATCCGTTACGCAATCTTGCTGGCTTTGTCGCTGGTCTTCCCATTTGTGTGTGCTTATTTAAAATATTTCTAAATATAACACAAAAAATTCGAAAATGTTTGATTTTAAGAAATTTTAAGAAACCTAATTTCTTGAAAAAGAAGCAAATTTCAGTCGTTAGCCCCCTATTTACTTAATTTTATAAAATGTGCCGTCGTTTTGAAAAATCATTTCGACCAAATCCCAACAAATGAATAAAACTATCAGTCGATCAACTTTTCTGAGTGGTAAATTCGCTTTTCGGTACAATTTACTTAAGGTAATCATCCCTTCTTCTCGAATCAAGTGCAAAACGGACAATTCTTCTTCATCAAATTTCTCTGGACGTGCTTGCAACTTCTTTTGTTCCTTCCAAACATTTTCAAGAATCTTGTTTGCTGCTGTCGTATGATCTTCAATTCGTACATATGGTTTCCATCTTCCATCATCATCCTTCGCCTTGTGCGGTTTTAAATTTGAAGGCTCAACATTAATTTCCAAGACCAAACGAAAATCATCTTGCCAGACTTTTGACGTGAAATTCACTTCCGGCTGACAAAACAACTGCGCTGCACCTTCAATCATATGAAATTCTTCTTCTGGATTGCAACCTGCCACTTTTCGATTGTCCTTTACTCCTATTAATAAGCGTCCACCTTTTGTATTAGCAAAAGCACATAATGTTCGTGCAATCTTCTTTTGATCGTCGATGCGAAATTTGAAATCTTGCTGCACATGCTCACCTTGAGCTATCAATTCTTGAAGTGTTGACATGAAACAAAGATAAAGGAAACTTGAGAATAAAAATCAGCGAATAAATGGCATTATTCTTTTTCATTCCAGATTGACCAAGCTTTTAACGCTTGCTCTTTCAACATTGATTCACCATTTAATATTGTTGCTCCATTTTCTTCAGCTTTACATAAAAAGATCGTCTTTGGAGGATTGTATACCAAATCAACAACCAAATGTTCTGGCGTCAAATGCTCAAAAGGTAAATTGATATATTCATCTGTATTCGGAAAGGTTCCAAGAGGAGTGCAATTTACAATCACTTTGCACGCCTTCAACATGTGTTCATTTAACAAATCGTAAGAAAATTCTTTTGAACCTTTTGGATTTCTTGAGCAATAAATCACATCTATTCCAAGTGATTTAAAAACATGTGCAATCGCTTTTGATGCGCCACCAGTTCCTAATATCAATGCGCGTTCATGTTGAAATGTCAAAAAAGGCTTTATTGATTGATGAAATCCGAAAGCGTCAGTGTTGTGACCTATTTTTTTACCTCCTTTAAATTGAACAACATTTACAGCGCCAATTGCCTTAGCTTCGTCTGATAATTCATCTAAAAAAGGAATGATTGCTTCTTTAAAAGGAATTGTTACAGTTAAACCCGATAAATTTTCTTTAAAAACATCGGAAACTTTTTCTATTGAATCAATTTCATAATTATCGAATTGGGCTTCAATTGTATGTTTTTCAAAATACGCTTCGAAAAATTTCTTGGAAAAAGAATATCCTAGGGTTTTACCTAACAAACCGAATTTACGCATTTTTTGCAGCCATTTTCGATTTGATCACACTTATAAGCATTGGTAAAACAGAAATGAAAATAATTCCCAATACCACTTTTTCATTGTTATCACGAATCCATTCAATTTGACCTAAGAAATAACCCGCTAGCGTCATTGAACAGATCCAAAGTACTCCACCGATAATATCGAATAGTAAGAA
>JBDLVK010000125.1:0-2917 GCA_039804825.1 Bacteroidota bacterium | reverse complement strand
TACTTTTCCTCTTGAAATTGTTTCTTCTTGTGCCATTTTATTTAAGATTTTCGATGATTTTATCAGTTGCTTGGTCGAGTAAATTATAAACGTCTACAAACCCTTGTTGTCCTCCATAATAAGGATCTGGAACGGCTAAATTCTTGCCAGGTTCTAATTCATTTAAAATCAGTTTGACTTTTTGTTTGTCGCTTTCATTGCGTGCTAATGAACATATATTGTTATAATTGCTGCTGTCCATCGCATAGATGATATCAAACTGATCAAAATCAGCAACAACAAATTGGCGCGCACGTAAATCTTCCAATGAAATTCCAAATGACAATGCCGTTGCACGCATTCGCGAATCTGGTTTTTCTCCTATGTGATATCCAGCGGTGCCAGCAGAATCAATCGACACATTTAAGTTCAATTTCTTCATTTTATCTCTCAAAATTCCTTCAGCAAGAGGAGAGCGACAAATGTTCCCCAGACAAACCATTAAAATATTCATGACGCAAAGGTAATGAAACTAATATTCAACTTCACGTTAATCAGTTAAGAATACAGAATATTCAATGATAACTACAGAATATTCATTTAACAACAAATTAATCATCTTTTATTCGTTTGGGAACCAACTAATTGTTATCTTAAACGTTATATAAAGGAGAGTACAAACTTTAAACGTACCTAACATGAGACAGCTTAAAATTACCAAACAAGTCACAAATAGAGAGACGGCTTCTCTAGACAAGTATTTACAAGAAATTGGGCGCGTTGAGTTGATTTCCGCTGAAGAAGAAGTTGAATTAGCACGAAAAATTCGAGCAGGCGATAAAGCTGCTTTGGAAAGATTAACAAAAGCAAACCTTCGTTTTGTGGTATCTGTTTCTAAGCAATATCAGAATCAAGGATTGTCTCTTCCAGATTTAATCAATGAAGGAAATTTAGGTTTGATTAAAGCTGCTGAGCGTTTTGATGAAACACGAGGGTTTAAGTTTATTTCTTACGCCGTTTGGTGGATTCGTCAATCGATTTTGCAAGCGTTGGCTGAGCAAGCGAGAATTGTGCGTTTACCGTTAAATAAAATTGGAACAATTAATAAAATAAATCGTGCTTTTTCCGAATTGGAGCAAAAGTATGAGCGACCACCATCTGCTGATGAGTTGGCTGAGTTTTTAGATTGTTCTCCTGATGAAGTGAAACAATCAATGGCAAACAATGGTCGTCACATTTCGATGGATGCACCTTTAGTTGAAGGAGATGAATCATCATCAAGCATGTATGATGTTTTATTGAATGATTCACTTCCTGGACCTGAAAAAGAACTTGTCGTAGAATCACTACGAAAAGATATCGAGCGATCACTTTCAACGCTTACAGCTCGCGAAGGTGATGTCGTACGATTATATTACGGACTGAATGGAAAACATCCATTAACCCTTGAAGAAATAGGCGAACGCTTCGATTTAACAAGAGAACGTGTACGCCAAATAAAAGAAAAAGCTATTCGAAGATTGAAACATACGTCCCGAAGCCGGATGCTCAAATCATACCTAGGTTAAGCGGGATCGACATCCACAATTATTCGAATCGACTTATTTAAAGGAACGCTATAAAACTCGTCAAGAAGTTGTTGTATGCGTTCCTTTATTTTTTTATCAGAAACGTCACGCTCGAGTTTTAATTTGATTTGTTTTAAATACAAGTTTTGAATGCGTCTAACCACTGGGAATTCAGGGCCGATAACACGTTCTTTAAAAACATCTCTTAAACTTCCAGCTAAATCAGCGGCACCTTTTTCAACTGCGTATTCATCTTTGTGCTTCAAGGTGAACTCTATCAATTTGTAGTAGGGTGGATAAAAGAAATTTTTCCGTTCGATTATTTCGCTTTCATAAAATCCTTTGTAATCATGGTTAATTACTTTTTGAATGACCCAATGATCTGGATCACCAGTTTGTATAATTACATTTCCACGTTTCCCTTTTCTACCTGAACGACCTGCAACTTGTGACATTAATTGATACGATCGCTCAAATGCTCTGAAATCAGGTCGATTCAATAACATATCTGCATCCAAAATACCTACCAAACTAACATTGTCGAAATCCAAACCTTTACTCACCATTTGAGTTCCAATCAGAATATCAATGTTGCGTTGTTCAAAATCATTTATTATTACTTCATACGCATTTTTGGAACGCGTACTATCCAAGTCTAACCGTTTTATTGTTTTGTCAGGAAAAACGAGTGATAGCTCATCTTCAACTTTCTCAGTTCCAAACCCAACCATTTTCAAACGATTCGATCCACATGCAGAACATGAACCAACTGGTGGAGATGAATGCCCACAATAGTGACATTTCAACGAATTCGTTTGCTTGTGATAGGTGAGGGAAACATCACAATTTTTACATTTCGGTGTCCAATTACAAATCTCACAACTCCACATTGGCGTATAACCTCTGCGATTTTGAAACAAGATAATTTGTTCACCACGATTTAATGTTGCTCTCATTTCATCAATCAAATAAGTTGTGAAATGTGAGTGCATGCTTTTTTGACGGCGTTCTTTCTTAACATCCGCACAAAAGATTTCTGGCAATTGAATTCCACCAAATCGATTATGTAATTCAACGAAACCGTATTTACCTTGTTTCGCGTTGAAGTAGCTCTCCAAGGCAGGAGTTGCTGACCCAAGTAAAACTTTTGCATTGTAATAATGTGCTAAAACAATTGCGGCATCTCGCGCGTTGTAGCGCGGTGAAGGATCATATTGTTTGAAAGAAGATTCGTGCTCTTCATCAATAATGATGAGTCCTAAATCTCTAAATGGCAAGAAAACAGATGAGCGAGCACCTAAAACGATTCGGTAACGATTTGGGTCATTAGCTAATACATGGTTCCAAATTTCAACACGTTCATTTTGATT
>JBDLVK010000124.1:0-23484 GCA_039804825.1 Bacteroidota bacterium | reverse complement strand
AAATTGGCATTTTAACAAATGGTTTGGTATGGAGATTTTATTGTCCAGATGAATCAAATAAAGAAACAAATTTAAATACGACACCATTTATGGTGCTTGATTTTAGCGAATTAAATGAAACTCTTTTCGAAAATTTTTCGAAAATTCACAGAAATAATATTGATATTAAAGAACTTTTAGAAGAAGCTTCTGAGTTTTATTTTATGCAAGGTTTTGAAAACGCATTTATTTCTGAATTATCCGATCCTTCAGATGATTTTATTAAAGCAGTTTTTAATAGAATGGCTGGTAAGCGAATGACAGATACAATCAAAGATAAAATTAGAACGTTAATAAATTCTAATGCTATTCAGAATGCTTTACCAAGAATAATTGAAGAGGAATCTAAAAACGGTAATATGATAATAACAACAGCTGAAGAATTAAAAATTTATCATGCTGTTAAAACGATATTAATTCATAATAAAAAAATAGAAGCTGATAGAATTTCTTATCGTGATCAGAAAAACAGTTTTAATGTAATTGTAGATGATAACAATAAAAAACTTATTTGTAAAATTCTTTCTTCAAGAAATAAATATTCAATAGAAATAAGTGGTATTAAACATGATATAACTGGAATTGAAAGTATTGTTGCTTTAAAAAAACAATTACTTGAAACTTCATTATCGTTTTTTAATTAAAGTATTATTACTTTATACACCGTTTTTTTCAATTGTTGAATTGAAATGTCCTAACTGAAAGTTAATAACAGTTCAAAAAATTTATTAGTTAGTTTTTCTAATCGATTTATTAAAAGTAATTTAGGTCTTAATTACTTTATTTATGCGTGTAATTTTTTTATTGAGTTTCTTTTTTTTTACTAACCTCAAACTACTACAAGCACAAATTGTCATCAATGAGGGATGTAATAAAAACTACACCAATTCATTTGACGAAGATGGTGATCCATCTGATTGGATAGAACTGTACAATTCAGGTACAAGTGCGGTTAATTTGAACGGATATGGATTAACTGATAATCCGTCGAATCCACAAAAATGGACATTCAATAACCTCACAATTAATCCAGGCACTTACAAATTGATCTACTGTAGTGGCAAAGACCGTTTTAAAACTGCTCCATTTTCTCCTGCTGTTAATGTTTCAAATTATATTCCTTTTTCTGGGTGGAATACACATACATTTGCGACCCCTTATAATTGGGACGGCGTTAGCAATTTAGTTTTCAATGTTTGTGCCTATAATAATTCGGGATACACCCAAAATTCAATTTTTAAGCAAACTGCAACGAGTTATGTTTCAACCGCTTTTGCCGTAAACGATGGGAATGAATCGTCTTGTTCAAACCCACTTGCAGGACTTTATTATCAACGACCAAATTTAAAAATAAATGGCATTACATTGGATTTTGGCACCATTCAAAATTCAGCAACGGATTATCCGGCCCCTTATGGAAACTGGTATTGGTGTTCACGTCATCAAATTATGATCCGAGCGAATGAATTATTAGCTGCAGGAATAACAGCTGGACCTATAAATTCTTTAGCGTTTGAGGTTGTTTCAAGTAGTGGAGAATTATATACGTATGTCGATATTTCAGTTACTTCAAGCACTCAAACTGAACTCACAGCAGATTTTATACCAGTACAAGGTTATGCATATCACACAAATTTCAAAATTTCAGCTACTGGTGAGACAGTTTATTTGAATGATCCAACTGGAAGCAATATTAGTTTACTTACCGTTAATTCACCTCAAACGGACATTTCAGTTGGGCGCCAACCTAATGGAACTTCTGCGAGTTTTTGGTTAACACCAACCCCCAATTCAAGCAATAATTTGGTCGCTTCTTTTACCGATACTTTAAAACAACCAATAATTATGAAACCAGCAGGAATTTATCAAAGTGTTTTTTATATACAGGCAATTAATCCCAACGATACGACCATTAGTAAATTGGTTTATACCATTGATGGAAGTACACCGACGATTAATTCACCCAAATTTACTGATTCAATTTTGGTTTTTCAATCTTGTTCGATGAGGTTTCAAGTTTTCCCGAAAACAGCTAACGGTTATTTGCCAAGTAAAGAAAAAATCACTTCATATGTTTTCAATGTAGCTCATTCTACTCCAATTTTATTGGTTACGACAGACGCTAATAATTTGTATGGACCACAGGGGATTTTTGATAATTTCACATCCGATTGGATAAAGGCGGCCCATGTCACATGGCTTACAAAAGAACCAGGTCACAATCAATTATTTACGTCAAATGTCGCAATGCGAATGGATGGCGGCGCAGGTGGAAGCAGATCGCAACCACAACATTCATTTAGGTTGTCTTTTGATCATTCAACACTTGGAGAACAACCGATCATTCACCCCTTAATACCTCGTTTACCTGCTAGGAACAAATACAGTGATGTCTACTTAAGAAACGGAAGTAATCAATACCTCAATTTTCCTCAAAAAGACGCATGTCAAACCTATTTAATGAGCAAGGGAACCAATAATTATTTCTCCAATATGGTGCCAGTGAGCGTATATATAAATGGACAATATTTTGGGCTTTATGAGTTGCGAGAAAAATTCAATGTTGAATATTTTGATGAACGCGAACAAGTGATAGATGATTCCGTAGAAATTCTTTCTCTTAGTTATTTTTATGGAGGTGTATTACGCGCTTTAAAAGGAGATGTCGACCATTTTTATTATTCCTATGGACTTTTTGATGCACTTGATCCCAGTCAATCAAATTATGTTGAATTAGCAGATCAATATTTCGATTTAAACCATTACACGGATTACATAATATCAGAATCATGGATGGGTAATGTTGATTGGCCAAGTAACAATATTAAGATATACCGTTCAAACAAATCCAATTACCGTTGGCGTTTTGGATTAATCGACTTAGAATTATCCATGGCGCCTAATGGTTGGACAAGTTGTACAGACAATCACATCCGTTACATGTTAGATCAAAGTACGGGAAATCCATTTATCAATATTTGGTTACAGAGTATACAGAATTTGAAATATAAAAATTATTTCATCAATCGATTTGCAGATCAAATGAACACCAGCTATTTAATTGACACGCTTTTAGCAACTGAAACAATTTTCTATAATGAAATGGTAGTAGAAATGCCAAAAGAATTTGCACGCTGGGGAGACCCGAATAATATACCTGGTCAGATGGCTAATTTTATCAATAATCATTCGGTTTTCCAACAACAACTAGCTTGTCGCAACGAAGAAGTAAGAACAGATTTATTGAACGAATTCCAACTTAATAAAAAAGTTCAGGTTAAAATGGATGTATGGCCACCCTTGAGCGGTCGCATTCATCTGAACACAATAGAGCCGAAGCAATATCCTTGGGAAGGGACTTATTATGATGGTGTGCCCATTCAGTTAACTGCTGTTGCTGATTCAGGCTATAGTTTTGTCAAATGGTTGCCCAATAGTTTTATTGTAGATACTTTAAATCCAACTTTTGAAACCAATGTATCAGTTGATACAACGCTATTTACGGCAATTTTTAAATTAATCCCACCACCGCCTGATGGACCAACCATTCATTTTAATTTATATCCTATACCAAGTTCAAGTGAAATTACTGTAGCTCATGATAACCTAACAATTGCTAAAAATTGTTCCATACAGATCTATGATCTCAATGGTAGAAAGGTATATGAAGGGATTTTTGATCCATTATCCAAAAAAACAACGGTGAACATTTCAAGTTTTGATGCATCAGTTTACCTTCTAAAAATCAGTAATAACCTAGATGTTTCAGAGACATTGAAATTTATTAAACTCTAATCGATAGGAGCGAGCGGCATAGCTTATTTCATACAAAAAAAAGCAGAGTGAAATCTCACTCTGCTTTTTTGTACCTCGGGCCGGAATCGAACCGGCACTCCCGAAAGAACAGGATTTTGAATCCAGCGCGTCTACCAGTTCCGCCACCGAGGCATCTTGCTTATTTCGACGCCCAAGTTTCCTTGGATAAGCGGTTGCAAAGTTATCAATTTTATTTTAATCTCAAATAGATTTTGATTTTTTCTTCAAGTTTCTTATTTCACTAACTTCTGTACAGTTTTGCGATTGCCAATTTTTACTTCAACAAAATAAACTCCAGTCATTAAATCACCCAAATTTGTCAACTCGAAATGCTGAGTGCCATTTGGTGTAATTTGCTGCTGCTGAATAATTCTACCAGCTGCGTCAACCATCGTAATTTGTCCAGATTCGGAAGGAGCCGCTCCTAAATCAATCGCAATAAATGAGGCAAATGGGTTTGGATAAACAGTGTAATTGACTCCTCCAAGTTCATCTAGATTTGTAAAACTACAGCCACTCAACGTTCCTGGCATATTTGCATCTAACCATTCTATTCGGCGTGTTAACCAATCTTTTAATCGCTGAACTTCTTCCGCATAAGTCGCTGGTGGAGCTTGTACTTCTGGTGTGCCTGTTGCACTCGATAAATGTCCCCATGTTAAGTAATGCCACTCTTGACTTTCCATCACAACCGCTGCAATTGAATCAACTTTTGCATGTAAATAAGGCAAACTCAAAATGTTTCTTCTGAAATCTTCGTAACGACATCTAACCTCATTCGCAAAAACGGTGTCTTGCAATAAACGAATGTACCACCCAGGAGCATTGACATCTTGTCCACCAATTGCGTTGTACATGAATTGTGAACCATCTTCTGATCCAGCCCACATATCTTTCAGTGCCCAATCAAAATCCCAAACTGGCCCAGCCTTTAATTTTTTAATCGTACCATCTAAATTGTCTTTGTCTTTTGAGAAAAAGCGACTTTTCTTATATCCATCACCATTTCTTGCAACTTCATTCACGATAAAATAATCAATGAAAGAAGTGGTTGAAATGTACTTTCTATAGCCATTAATTGGATCATCAAAATTAGGTGAATAAAGGACTGTTTCAAATTCGTCTACAAAGTTCTGAATATAGGTTTGTTGTTCCAATTGTATATCTTCAGGTTTCGGATAATAGTAAACAAAATGCACGTCCAAACCAGGGAATCCAATTGGTGAGTAATTCGACTGCCAAGAATTGGTATTGTCCCAATAATCAACTTTAAAGATGTATCCTCCTGTTAAGTTGTTTCCACTGATTTCTGTGCTATCCAATTTCGCAATATCCACACGATTCGAGTCGCGTTTAATTTTTTCAGCCAACAAATAAATTCCTTGGTATTGACCATCTAAAACCACATCAACATGTTTTGATCGAACTCCATAGTGTCCTAAACTGTCAAACAATTCGAACGGAACAACATTACGAGCGAACGATTTATCGTTGTAATTGGCTAATAATAGCCAATCGTTTTCTGCCGGCATTCCTAAGATGGAAGAATCGATAGAATTTCCTAATCCGTCAATTAATTCAATTGAATATGGTTTTTGAGGCAAAGACAAAGAGTAATTTCCGCGGTACTCGATTCCAATTTTTCCATTGTATTCGTTGTATGGATCCACCAAATGATTTCTGTTTCCTGGACCATTGTAGATAATTCCCATATCAACAACTGTTTTTATATCGTATCCAATCGCTTGTCCACTTGTATTGATAACGACAATTGGCAAGTCGGATTCAGAAAATTGAAAATAATCGCATGGTGTCGATCCGAAAGTTATTGAACAGTTTATCACATTACCTTCATCTGCTCCGTAACCGTCAGTTACACGAACATACCAAGTTCCATTCGGATTTTGACCATTGTTCACTGCTCCCATTTGACTCATAGGAGCGAACGTTCCGGTAAAAGGTGCTGTTCCTGAAGTAATTGGTGTTGCTGCAAATCCATTGAAACAGGTATTTGTCATATTGTCGTCTCCACCACCAATGCCTTGAGAAAGTGTTTTAACGGTTCCATCCGGAGCAACAATTTGAACTGTAATATCTGCTAAATACGTATGTGTCAAATTAATACAAACCGTTTCTAGTCCAAATGTTGTTGTGTTAATAGTGGTCTGTGGAACAGAAACTACTATTGGAATATTCGTCGTTTGATAATCCAAAATTGCACCGCCACCTCCATTAAAAGTTTGCGCATAATTAACACTTAATAACAGCAATGATGCAAAAAGAGTGAGTATTTTCATAATAACAATCGTATTTTTGTAAACCGAAGATAAAATAATTTGCGCTCAATTCATGAAAAAAATCCTCATTAAGAATATAAAAGGTCTTATTCAGGTTGGTGAAAATATTCCAACAGTTTTAAAAGGGACAGAAATGAAATCTTTACCAATCATTGAAAATGCTTTTTTAGCATTGGAAGATGGAGTAGTAGTGGCCTACGGACCAATGGAAGATTGGGGTGGAATTACTGATTGGCGCGATTTGGAAATAATTGATGCAGATGGAAAATTTGTGTTGCCAGCATTCTGCGATGCACATACACATACTGTTTTTGCAAAGAGTCGTGAAGAGGAATTTGTGGATCGAATCAATGGTTTGACTTACGAAGAAATTGCTTTGAAAGGTGGAGGAATTTTGAATTCTGCACGTCGATTGGCAGAGATGACGGAAGATGAATTGTATGATCAAGCGTTTGCACGAGTCGAAAAATTAAAAAGCTACGGAACTGGTGCATTGGAAATCAAATCAGGTTACGGTTTATCGGTAGAAGCTGAGCTGAAAATGTTACGCGTGATCAAGCGCTTGAAAGAATCAGCAGGAATTGCTATCAAAGCAACATTCTTGGGAGCCCACGCATTTCCAAAAGAGTTCAAGGAAAATCACCGTGGATATATTGACTTAATTATCAATGAAATGCTTCCGAAAATCGCTGAAGAAAAATTAGCCGATTATATCGACGTATTTTGTGAACGCAATTATTTTTCATTGGAGGAAATGGAAGAAATCTTGCTTGCAGGAGCGAAATATGGTTTGATTCCAAAAGTGCATGTCAATCAATTTACCGTGATGGGAGGAATTAAGAAGGCAATCGAATTAGGTGCATTGTCCGTGGATCACTTAGAAGAAATTGATGAGGCTGATATCGAAGCCCTGAAAAATTCGAATTGTATGCCGACACTTTTACCAAGCTGTTCACACTTTATCAATATTCCTTATGGAAACGCACGCTTGATGATTGATAGTGGTTTACCTCTTGCGTTGGCTAGCGATTTTAATCCTGGAACAACTCCATCTGGAAACCTTGGTTTTGTTTGGTCCTTAGCTTGTGTTAAAATGAAAATGACACCCGAAGAAGCGTTAAATGCTTTGACAGTCAATGCGGCATACGCAATGGGTTTGTCAGAAACGCATGGTAAAATTGCATTGGGAAGTAAAACTCCGATTCTAATTACCAAGGAAATTCCTTCATTGGCATATATTCCTTATGCGTTTGGCGATCAACACATCGAGCGAATAATTGCATGATATTTGCCTAAAAAATGTACCTTTATCCTAGAAAAGTCAAAGAATGAAAGTGAACGTGAAATTTGAATCGATGTGGCTAACAGCAATGTTGGTGCTTTTTTGTTCAACTAGTTTTGGACAAACGATTCAAAACGACAATGAACTTTTATGGGAAATTTCTGGGAATGGTTTAAAATCAAAAAGCTATTTATACGGTAGTTTACATTCCAACGATAAACGCCTTTTTCGTCTTTCAGATTCGACTTATTATGCCTTGGAAAAATCAAGTGCAATTGTGCTTGAAACAGATGTTTTTTCATTATTCGATGAGTGGGATACACGTCAAGAAGAAGTGAAATTAATGTTTGACAATAAAGGAAATCCTTATACATCTTCAAACGAACCAAGTAAAACGCTCTATGGGAATGAAGATGGAATGCCTCAGTTTTTGGACGCATATTTCTTAGAATATTGCTATAACGCGGGCAAGAAGTTTTTTCCGCTTGAAACAGTAGAAGATCAGTTGGACTTAATTTCTGAATGGGGAAAACCGGAAGGATTGAATTTTTCTGCAGCAACTTACTCGATTACGCAAGAGCGAATGATTGAATTTTACCTGAAAGGTGATATTACGTCGTTGGATCGCATGATGCGCGGAAACTTAAAATTGGTTCCTGGAATGTACGAGGACATGATTGTGAAACGCAATGCGAAAATGGTCAAAGGAATAGATTCCTTAATTCGTATGAATGGAACGTTTATCGCCGTTGGTGCAGGTCATTTGGCAGGAGATGAAGGATTGATTAATCTATTACGTAAGAAAGGATACCGTTTGCGTAAAGTTACAGCAACGTTTGCGGAAATACCAACAAAGGAGAAGGAAATGGTTCGGTCAAATCGTTCCTATAATTATTCAATTGATTCTATTGGACTAGTTGCAGTTTTTCCTGGAAAACCATTGGAAATGAAAATTTGGGATAATCATCCTTTTATCGTTTACCGTGAAATGGGTCAAGGAAATACCTACTCAATCGAAGTGGTTCCAATTGATGGTTCAATTAGTCTTGAAGAACAAGCAGCGATTTACATTGCAAGTCCAGATGCAGCCAATTATAAACACATGGTTTTGGATGATGGATATGAAGTTTACGAAGGACTTTCTGACACCTATCCTGAAGGTTTACATTGGGTGAGATTGGTGCAAAGCGACACTCATTTGTTAATCATCAAAGCCTATGGTGGTAACAAATTTATGAATTCAAATCGTCCTCGAACATTCTTCAGCAAAGTTGGATTTGAATAGATAATCGCAAAAATCAAGAAAATAAAGCGGTAAAATCAATTATTCTGTTAGTTTTGTTGTAAAATAGAACAACATGATTTCTCGTATTCAATACGCCCAACTCAAAGAAAATATCGCTTCCAATAAAATTGTTTTGTTGACAGGACCACGTCGTGTCGGTAAGCGAACGGCTGTTCAAAATGCACTTGCAGAATTAGCTGTTTCTGCTGTCGAGTTTGATGCTTCCAACAAGAAAACAAAGAAGCTGTTTGAAATTGTCAACGTGAAAAATTTGACAATCAATTTCAACGGAAGCAAGTTCGCTGTCATTCATGAAGCGCAATACTTGGAGAATTTGCAAGAGATGATTGAGTTGGTACTTTCTGGAGAAATAAATTCCACCTTGATACTCTGTTGTTCCTATGAACCAATGATCGATGAACTTTTGCGTGAAGTTCTTCAGATGCAAGGATTGGAATTGACTCTTTTGCCAACAACATTCTACGAATTAGCGCAAAAAAATTCACTTCCAGAAGAAGAGAAATTGCTTGAACAACGTTTGATTTATGGAAATTATCCAGCCGTGACAGAAGATTTGGAAAATGCCGAATTGACCTTACGCGAAATGGTTCAAGAAGTGATTTTTACCAATTTAGGTGTTACAGATCGCATCAATAAAGGCGATAAATTGTTACGCATGTTGCAGATTATTTCCTTCAACATTGGCGAACCAATTTCTTACAATGAAATCGCTGAAAAATGTGGTTTGGACAATGAAACGGTTGAACGATACGTAGATCTTTTAGTGCGTTCGTTTATTCTTCTACGAATTCCGACCTATTACAACGGACATCGTTATGAATTGAAAAAAACACACGTCATTTACTTTGTGGACAATGGTCTTCGAAACGTGTTGATTAGCAATTTTAATCCTCTCTTCTTGCGGAATGATATAGATCAATTATGGCGCAATTGGCTCATTTCAGAACGCATCAAATGGAACCGTTTGAACGGAAAAATAGCGGAATATAAATTCTGGCGAACGCATACACGTCAAAGCATGGATTTCATCGAAATTGACGGTCAAAAGATCGCAGCGTATAAATCTTCTTGGGAAAAGAAAAAGAAGGTGAAATTCCCCGCGGCTTTTACGGAAGCATATCCAACAATCTCAACCCATACCTTAAATCGATCGACTTATTGGGGATTCCTAACAAAAAAATAAACCATGAATTTCACTGACCGAATTGCCGATTACATTGTTGAGGAACAACTCGACCTACAACATTTAACAATCGTTCTTCCTTCTGAGCGTGCAAAAAAGTACATTGCCGCATCCTTGTTTAGAAAATTTCAACGTCCGATTTTAGCTCCTGAAATGATTACGATTGATCGTTGGGTACGCGATTTATCGGATAAAACAGTGATTGATAAAACACGCGCTTTGGTGCGTTTATTTTCGGTGCAATTAGAGAATCTAACGAATGATAAAGATGCTTCCTTCGATGAATTTATGTCGTGGGGAATGACTTTACTCTCAGATTTTGATGAGTTGGACCGCTACCTCTTATCATCGGAACAAGTATTTAAAAACCTTGCCGATATTAAGGAAATTGAAAATTGGAGTTTTGATTCTGAAACTCTTTCCGAAGGCCAAAAACGCTTCATGGAATTTTGGGATCGCTTGCCAGATTATTACCGTCGATTGAACGAACAACTGGATAAAGAAAACGTTTGCTACATGGGGAAAGCCTATCGATTTGTAGCTGAAAATATCGATGTTATTTTCCGTAAAGACAAAGAACGCCATTTTATTTTCGTAGGATTCAACGCCTTGTCAAAAGCGGAAATTTCGATCATGAAGCAGTTGCAGCAAATGGGTCGTGGACACATTTTGATCAATGCTGACAAGTATTACTTGGAAAACGACAGTCACGAAGCTGGACGTTTCATGCGCCAATTGATGAAGGAATTGGTTGTCAGCAAATTGCCGTTTGTGGAAGATGAAATTTCTGCCGGAACAAAACAATTGCGTGTCATTGAATGTGCGCAACACACGGGACAAGTAAAAGCAGCCGCAACGATTTTGGACGGATTAACAAAAGCAGAAATCGACGAAACAATGGTTTTGCTAGCCGATGAAAGTTTGATTGCGCCTTTGCTCAGAAATCTTCCGAAGAAAATTGGTCAAGCGAACATTACCTTGGGTTTACCGTTGCGCAATACCTCACTTCGAACGTGGGTAGATTTATTGTTTGGTATTCAAGAAAACAAAAGCCGATTTTCGACGGAAGCAGTTTACATTCACGACATACAGAAATTGTGGAATCATCCCTTTTTAACAGCACTTTTATCGAAAGAAGAAAAATCAAAAATTGCAGAAGTTGAATTTCGTTTGATTAAAAACAATAGTATTTTTCAAAATGCAAGTTCGATTGAAATTGGAAAAGTTCCAGATGAGTTGTTGAGCATGTTGAGTGTGAATTGGAAAGATGATTGGAAAATTGCAATGCAGCAAATTCGAAAAATCAACGACACGATCTATCAGCATTTGACTAAAACAGATGCCTTTGAAAAAGCAATTATTCAAGGGTTCGATCACGCCTTACAAGATTTTGAAAACATCATTGATGAAGGAATTCCTGCGATGTCACTAAAAAGTTTCAAGCATTTATTCCAGCAACATTGGAACACTAAAAGCATTGCCTACCACGGAAATCCGTTGGATGGATTGCAGATAATGGGATTGTTAGAAACACGTTTATTGGATTTCAAAAAAATCATTGTTTTAGGGTTAAACGAAGGGAAAATGCCGCCAACGAATCCAATTCAAACGATGATTCCAATGGATTTGCGCTCGTATTTTCAATTGCCAACGCCACGCGATAAGCAAGGATTATTTGCTCATCACTTTTACCGCCTGTTACATGCTTGTGAAGACATGTGGGTGACGTACACATCTGCACAGGAAAGTATTGGTTCGAACGAAGCGAGTCGCTATTTAATTCAGTTGGAATTGGAGTTGAGTCGTATGAATCCGAATTTCAAGATGGAACGACAATTCTATTCGATTCCTAACGAAACGAGTGAAACGGAAGCCATCCAAGAAATTCAAAAAACACCAGAAGTCATTCAACGATTGGACGAACTTTTTGAAGGCACGATTTCCGCTTCAGCCTTGAACAAATACATGAAGTGTCCACTCGATTTTTATTACCGACACGTATTGGAATTTGGCGAGGAAGACACGATTGAAGAAGAAGTAGAAAGCAGTACCTTGGGAACTTTTATTCACAATGTACTCGAGAAATTGTACATGCCATTTGCACGACATAACAAGGATAAAAGTTTAAAGGCAACACCACCACCAAACATCACTTCGTTTGATATCGACAAAATGTTGAAGGAATACGAATACATGATTGAAAAAGAGTTTTACGAGCATTTCAACCACGACAAATCGGCTTATGCAACAGGAAAAAACCTTCTAAGTTTCAAAATGGCGGTTGAGTTGATGGAACGCATTTTAAAGCAAGAAAAGAAATTTTTAAGTCAACAAACGGAACCTGTTTTCATTGAATATTTGGAGGCCGAATTGCATGCTGATTTAGAAATAGAAATTGCTGGTGTTCCAAAAACAATTCATTTCAAAGGTTTTGTGGATCGCATTGATTCAATTGGTGGCAAAATTCGCATCATTGACTATAAATCGGGAAAAGTGAAGCAGGATGATGTGCAAATGAAAGAAGTAAAAAATGAGGAGGAACTCATCAAGCATTTTGGCAAAACAAAGCATGCCTTGCAGTTATCTTTGTACAATTATTTGTATTTGAAAAATTTTGGCGTTCTGCCCTATCAAGCCGGAATTTATTCCTTGATCAATATTTCTGAGGGAATATTTCCGTTCGAAGGAAAAAATCAAACGAATGAAGAATTATTGGTTTTGTTTGAACAATTTATTCAGCAAGTGGTCACAGACATTTACAATGTGGAACAACCATTTGTGCATCAACAAACTGGAATGAAAAATTGGTGTTTGTATTGTGATTGAAATTGATTAATTTTAATTTAACGCAAAAGCTCAGAGAGTTTTAAAAACAGAATGAACTGTAATTCAAAGTGATATAACCTAATTTTACACAATATGAATAAAACAATGTATAAAATAGTAGTCGTATTTCTATTTTTAACTGGATTTGCCCAAAGTCAATCAGCCCTTCAAGTTCGTTGTAAACAGTTGCTCTCAGGAAATTTGTTTAATGAAATTAAGTTAGACAACAACATCATAGAATATGCTTTGTGTGGATCTCAACCTGCATTTTATGTAGCGGTTTTTGATACGAATTGTACTGCATGGCAAACCTGTTTTGGAGGTAACCCAAATTGCAAAGATTTAGGAAATTATAATTTTGAGGGGAATTTTAGGCAACGTCCTGAATATTATTTTGCCTTTCACCAAAACAGCATACAAAACTTGGAGAGTTTAGATTCACTAATAAACGTTGGTATTCCAGATGATCACGCCTTCGTAATTTATACGCCTTTATCATTTGACTATGCCGCCATAAATGCATTGCATCCTGGATTAGGAAGCACATTAACGACTAATTTTGGAAATCAACTGGTAAATGCACAAATGTTTGTTGCTTTTGGGGTAAAAGGATATCCAAGTTCTTACGTTTCTGATACTACGATTAATAATCAAGAGATTGTTTTTACAACGACCATTTGCCCCAATAGTGTGCAAACAGCGAGTATCGAAAATAAAGAAGCAATAAATACCTTTTCAGTTTCACCGAATCCATTTTCAAATGCTATCAACATCACACAATCGACTAAGGTCAATGTAAAAGGAGTGCATCTTAAAAATATGTTGGGAGAAGAGATTCATTCGACTTACGAATTTGAAAAAGAGGATAAATTAGTTTTGAATTCCACCGATCTTCCAGCGGGTATATATTTTGTGGAAATTTTAACGAGCGATGAAAAGCAGGTTGTAATAAAAGTCATGAAAATGTAGAGAAAAGTAGTGTTATAAGCTTCATTTCAAATACACATGAAGTTTGTATCCTAAATCCGTTACAACGTTTTTTAAGCTAAAACCAAGACTTTCGTAAAATTTAAAATTCCGTTCTGTACTTGTTTCTAAGTAGATTGGTAAACTGTTTTTGCCTGCTTCATTAAGTATTTCGTCCATTAGCTTACCACCGATTCCTTTCCCTTGTTGACTGGGTAAAACGCCGATGTACCATAAATGAACAAACGCGAATGTTGGGTGGTTCTGTTTAATTAAGGCTTCTCTTTTTAACACCTTTAAAACACGTGTTATTCCAATACATTTAATCACCAGTTTTAAATCCCAATAAATATCTGATAGGCTGGTTTTCTTCTTTGTTGAATGAAGAATAATTGCACAAGCCGTTTTATCCTCGTTCAAATAAACTTTACCATTACGCGAACCTTGATAATAAGAATATGCCATAAGCGTTCGCAATCGTTTTTCTTTTCGTTGATCTTGTTTTACAACAAAATTGACTGATTTATTTTCTTTAAATGATTGACAGAGAATTTCGATTACCGCAAGTTTGTCTTTTTCACTAGTGTTCATTTTCTAATTGAGTTTCAAGTATAAAATAAATTTCACCAAACAATTTGGCACGTAGTGAGTGAATAAGTCGTGTTGCGAAAGTAGCAAAAAATAGAAGAAATGGGAAGATACAACTGCAATTGAATCTTTGTATTCCAAAAAATTGGGCATAAAAAAACCTGAAAAGAACTCTTGGAAGATGATCCGAAGATCGGAAGAGGTAGGAGCTCTTTTCAGGTACCTGCAAGGAAAATAAAACCAGTGTTGAACAATCGTTTTTGCTTCAACAATTTAAAGACGAATAGGGTTGAAAAATGGTTGGGTAAAAAATGAAAAAAATTTATTTATTTTTTTTCTTGT
Source organism: Bacteroidota bacterium (assembly GCA_039804825.1). GTDB lineage: Bacteria > Bacteroidota > Bacteroidia > Flavobacteriales_D > Crocinitomicaceae > M0103. The sequence continues at coordinate 8,839 of JBDLVK010000124.1, read as the reverse complement.
TGGTCAAATTTTTAAAAAATGTTTTCAATTCCTTTGATTTGGCGTAGTCTACAGCCGTTTTCCCAAAAGCATCTTCTTGTAAATAATTTCCTCCTTTGTTGACAATTAGAATCGCAAAATCCGTTAAATTATTTTTTGTTGCCACATGTAAAATGGTTTGTTGCTCGAAATTTAAATGTGCATTCAAATCCCATTTGTAACGTTCCAAACAAATTTGAACTAATTCAACTGAACCAGTTTGTGCGGCTAATAAACTTAATTGTTGTGTTTCTTGTTCTGATAATACTGCTTCTGGATATTTATTGATCAAGGAAAGGACTTTCGCCAAATCTTTCGCCTCAATCATCGCATGCAATTGTTGCATTTCCTTGGCACGCTCAACTTCTCGTTCATTCAATTCATCTTTGGTCATCGCACCTTTCGAACGTAAATAAGATACAATGTCTTGATTGCCTTTTTCAAGTGCCACTTCCATTGCATTTTTTGACCATGTATCTTTCACATACAAATCGGCTTTACTTTCAACTAAGAATTGTACCCAGACCAAATTTCCTTTTTCAATGGCTTCATGCAACAGCGTTTCACCCATGAAACAAGCGGGTAAATTTACATCTGCTTTGTACTTTACCAAGAACGCAGCTAGTTCAACATCGTTTTTTTCAAGTGCCGAACATAAGTAGGTTCTGCTCCAATTGTCTTTTGCGTTTGGATCACCTCCATTTTCGAAAACATATTGTAAAATCTCCTTATTTAGGTTTTCTGATCGCTGGTTGGAACCATCACGCCCATCCACTTTTGCTCCTTTTGAATGCAATAATTTAAGCAATACTAAATCTCCCGCTTGAATTGCGACAAACGTCAAGTCAGCGCCATTGGTTGTTTTTACTTTAACATCACATCCTTGATTGATTAATTGGAGTGTCAACTCTTTCATTCGATCACTTCCTCGATAGTACGAAGAAAAAAGTCCACTGAGAACGTTTAAACCATGCTTGTTTTTGGCGAGCACATCAGCTCCTTTTTCAATTAAATCAAAAACGTGGTAAGTATCATCGCGAAAAGCTGCTTTTAATAAAACAGTATTTCCATTTTTATCGGCATGATTTAGATTAACTTTTTTCAACAAATAAATTCCAAAAATCTCTGGAACTTCAGAACGATCTGCATAAAACAATGCAGTTTCACCTTCTATGTTTTGAAATTCTAAATTTTGATTTTCCTCAATTAATTGTGTTATTAGTCCGGTGTTTGAAGATCGAAATGAAAGCATTAGGGCATTTTCTTTGTTTGCATTCAGCGAGTTAGGTGATAAACCCAATTTGGTGATGCAATAATCATAAAGTTCCTTACGGCCGTTTTCAGCAGCCAACAAAAGAGCATTGTTTCCATGTAAATCTGTTGCGCTAGCGGAAGCTCCTTTTGTAATGCAATAATCCAACAAGACTTTATTTCCGGTTTCAGCACAAATTAAAAAGAGTTCATTGATTTGACGATTCATGTCAATCAGCTTTTTGCCCAAATCGTTGTATTCAAATAAAGCAGCATCATAAAACGCTTCCTTCAACGGTGCTCCAGCTTTCACTAATTCAAGTGCAATTGCATCAAAATGCTCATTCATGGCAATTTCGATTGGAGACACATAATGTTTTTTGAATAAACCTGTTCTTCGCTTTTGTTCGAAATCTATTGGGAAACCAGCAGCAATTAATGTTCTCACCATTTCTAGGTTATTGCCTTCCACGGCTGGAATCATGGCTTCTGAATCGTAAAACTTGTAACTTAATAATGTTTTAACCCAGGCAACATCACCATATCCAACGGCATCATAAAAATTTTCACGTGAAGTTGCACCTGTTGAAAGCAAATACAAAACAATATCGCGGTAATCTTTTGCAACTGCAATATCTATTGGATCAGCTTCAAAACGATCGTCATCGTTGATTGGAACACCGCTCTCAACTAAACGCTTTACTTCTTTCAGATTATTTGCTTTTACCGCAGCAATCAAAGGCAAATCTACTTCTTCAAATTGTGCAATCGAATTGAACGTCAATATCAGTAGCAAAAGAAAAACGAAATGTTTCATAGTAATGATTTACAATGGAAAGTTAAAACAAAAAAAAACACCCGCAATAAATACGAGTGTTTGAATATCAAGTTAAAAGTGGATTAATACAATTCCATTTTCAAAGCAGTGCGGTAATCTTTAATTTCCTCACGGTTGATTTTGTGATCAGCATTTTTCAACAAATTCAACAAGTAAAGTAAATTTTCATTGTCTTCGATTTCGATAGGATATTCATTTCCTTCTTCATCTTCTTCGTATTGCGCTTGAACATCGAAAGCATTGTTTTCACCAAGGAATTCGTACGTTAAACGAAGAACTTTTGTCACCAAAGGATCTTGCTCTTTCAAAGCTAGTTCTCTCAATTCTTTTAAATCATCAATCAATTTATCGGCTTCAATTCCTTTTTTCTCAACCTTCTCGATGATTGCGTCTAACTTCTTATTTGCTGCTGCAATTTTCATAATTCAATACGTTTTCAAAAGATAATAAACCCATTTCGGGCTTACTTTCGTATGCAAAGGTAAACATCTTCCGAAATATTTGTACAATTTCGATGAAAACCTGATTATTTTTTCGAAATTTGAATGGAAAGTTGGATTTCTTCTTCGTTTCCAAGATTGAAAAGCTATTTTTGTAAAAAACAAACGATTTGTTCGAATTAACTATAAAAGGAATTGTTACAGGCTTTGTCTTAAGCATTATGATTGGCCCTGTCTTTTTTGTAATACTGGAAACGAGTATTCGAAGAGGCGTGAAAGCTGCACTTGCGCTTGATTTAGGAGTTTTAATCAGTGACCTTGTCTACATTCTTATCGCTTATGTCTTTTATTCAGAGGTTTCTGGCTTGATCAATGGAGAAAATAAAGGTCTTCTGAAGTTAATTGGTGGAATTCTTTTTGTTATTTATGGTGCATTCACCTTTTTCAAGAAACCAAAAGAAGAAAAGGTAGATGAGGTGGGCAATGTTGTTCAAAATTCTACGGACTATTTCATGCTCGCCTTAAAAGGTTTTTTGTTGAACTTCGCTAATCCTTTGGTGATTTTTTATTGGTTCAGTGTGATTACAATGGGTGCAAAAAATTCAGCGCATGCAGGAACAAATCAAAATTCAATTCTCTTTTTTCTTGGTGTTATTTTGGTGACATTTTTTTCCTTCGATTTATTGAAAATTGTAGGCGCAAAAAAATTACGTCCTCTCGTAACAGAACGATTATTAGTCGCTTTGAATCAACTCATTGGAATTGTATTTTTTGGATTTGGTGTATTTTTAGTGATTCAAGGAATTATTGGTAAAGTGTAACAGAACAGCTTCTCCAACTTATATTCTTCAAAGAAAAAATAAATGAAAACGATTATCGCTCTTCTTTCATTGCTTGTTATTTCAACAGTTAACGCACAAGTAGTACTGAAAGAAAACCTTACAAAAAAAGTCAACCTCTATTGGGATTTCAACAAAACACAACTTCAAGCAACTGGTTCATACTACAAAGACGACGTTGATGAAACAACGGATAAACACGGAAAATGGTTGTATTACGATCGTTTGGGAGTTTTAGAGGAAGAACGTAATTATTACAAAGAAATGCTTCACGGCAAAGTTGTTCTTTATTATCCAAACAAAAAATTAAAACAAGAAGGCTATTTCTATTTGGGTCGTCAAGATTCAGTTTATAGAGAATGGTATGAAAATGGAAAATTATCTGTTGAAGGTTCTTATGCATCTGATAAACCTGTTGGAAAATGGACTTATTATTACTTGGATGGCACAAAAAAATCTGAGGAAGAATTAATTGGCGATATGAACCATTTAATTTCGTTTTGGAGCGCCGATTCAACGCACAAACAAACAATTATTGATGGAACTGGTACGTTATCAACCTATTATACAACAGGTCGCGAAAAAGAGTGGTACAATTACAAAAATGGCTTGAAAGATGGTCCATTCGAAGAATATAGTAGTTATGGTTACATTACATTGTCTGGATTTTTCAAAGAAGGTCAAAAAGATAGCACATGGATTTATGCTTATTACACAGGCGACACTGAAAAAATCAGCAACTATAAAAATGGTGTTCTAAACGGCGAATACAAGTACTTCTATGATAACGGTCAGCTAAATGTGCACGGCTATTACAAAGACGGAAAAAAAGTTGGAAAATGGGTTTGGTACACGAACAAAGGTACACGTGATATGGAAGGAACCTTTGACAACGATCTGCAAGATGGCGATTGGACGTATTGGCATCCAACTGGTGAAGTTTCATACACTGCGCATTACAAAGAAGGACTGAAAGTTGGACAATGGACGTATTGGTATAAAAACGGTCAAAAATTCAAGGAAGGAACATTTGTCAACAATTTGAAAGATGGTGAGTGGCAAACGTGGTATGAAAACGGCAACTTACTGATGAAAGGTACTTACAAGGAAGGTCATGAAGAAGGCGAATGGTTGAATTATTGGGAAAATGGTACCTTGAAGAATAAAACCAATTTCAAAAAAGGAATCATGCATGGAGATTGGTTATCGAATTATCCGAGTGGAAAAGTTAAGACAACGGGTAAATACGACGATAACTTCAAAGTGGGAGAATGGACAGAATACTTTGAAAATGGTAAACCGAAAGACATGGTTACCTACAAAATTTTTAAAGAGAAATCGAAAGTAGATTATGGTTTTATGAAGGACCGTGATCGCATCGACAGTAAAAAAGATGGGCATTCAATTTCTTACTCGAGCAAGGATTTTAAAATGACCGAGGAAGGCGATTATAAAGAAGGGTTAAAGGATGGTGAATGGATTGCTTATTTCCCTGGAGGAAGAAATCCCGCAGTTGTTTCCAACTACAAGAATGGCGAATTAGATGGTACGATGAAACAATACGATCGTAAAGGAAACCTATTGCAAGAAATGGATTACAAAGATGGATTGAAACACGGTCGTTTCCTTGTTTACGATAAAAAAGGAAAAGTGGTGGTTGAGAAAACGTTCGAATTTGGAATGGAAGTAATCAAAGGGCAAAACAATTCACCAGGAAATTTCTCTCCGAAATAAGTTAAAACAATGCTTGAAGGTTCGTTGTGAATAATTTGATGGCAATTGCCAAAAGAATAATTCCAAATACCTTTTTTAGGATTGCTATTCCGCCTTCACCAAGCAAATTTTCAATGCGTCGTGTCAATTTCAGCACGATGTAAACAATTAAAACATTGATGATGATTGCAATCACAATGTTAATTTCTTGGAATTCTGCTTTAAGAGATACCAGCGTTGTCATGGTTCCTGCTCCTGCAATAATTGGAAAAGCAAGTGGAACAATACTTGCTGTTTTTCCCGTCATTTCATCGCGAAACAAACGAACACCGAGAATCATTTCCAAAGCCATGGCAAAAAGGATAAACGCACCAGCAACAGCAAACGCTTCAATGCTTACACCAAATAGTTTCAAAATACTTTCTCCAAGAATTAAAAAACCAATCATAATTCCGAATGATACAATACTTGTGCGCGCTTCGTGAATAGAGCCAGAAGTTTCTTTTAATTTGATGATAATTGGAACAGATCCAACAATATCAATGACAGCGAATAATACTGTTGTAGCTTTAAAAATCTCTTGCCAATTGAACGCTTTAAAAAATTCTACCATGATTATTCAGCTAATAGTGTTTTTTCTATTACAACAGGAAAATAGGAATGTTCCAAGTGTTGTATTTTCTGCCTCAATGATTCAAGCGTATCTTCTTTAGTCACCGGACAAAAGAATTGTGCGATATATTCACCTTCATCAAACTGTTCATTGACTTCATGAATGGTAATACCTGATTGCGTTTCCATGTTAGCAAGAACAGCTCTGTGCACGTGATCACCGTACATTCCTTTTCCACCATAATTGGGCAACAAAGCAGGGTGAATATTTAAAATTTTGCCAGTATATTTTGCAATGAAGGTTGCGGGCACTAATTTTAAGTAACCAGCTAAAATGATATGCGTAACTGAATGAGCTGAACACATCATACTAAGGAAATCAGCGTTTAAGGCTTGCTCATTTGAGCAATGAACTAAATTAATGGATTTTGATAGTGTAAATTCAATGATCGGTGAATCACTTTTAGTTGTCATGACTAAAACAACTTCAAAACGATCTTTGTCTGCGAAATAATTAATAATGTTTTTGGCATTACTTCCGGTTCCAGAAACAAACAAAGCCAAGCGTTTTTTTTCCATGTGGCAAAGTTAGAAAGTATCTCTGAGAATCAAAAAGAAACCTTCAAACTTGTCATAAATTCTAGTGATAATGAAGCTGTAAAAAACATTAATCCATGAAAATCAACTTAAAATAGCTATCTTTTCACCTGTAATTAATAAAAATAAGGACTTGTAAAAAGGTTTAAACAACTGTAAAACAAACAAATAGAATACTGAAGAGTGAATTAAATCAGTAATAATTTTGTTTTTTGAAGCATTGTTTTTTTCTTTGCAGCCTGAATTAACCCTTAAAAAGAGAAGAAATGTCTGATATCAAATCAAAAGTAATATCTATTATCGTAGATAAATTGGGTGTTGATGAGAGCGAAGTTACTAACGAAGCGTCTTTCACAAACGATCTAGGAGCTGACTCATTAGATACAGTAGAATTGATTATGGAATTCGAAAAAGAATTCAATATCGCTATTCCAGATGATCAAGCTGAGAACATCCAAACAGTAGGTGATGCGGTTTCTTATATTGAAGAGAACGCTAACTAATTGAAAAGATAGTTATTGTTGAACAAAGAAATTCTTCTATGGAATTAAAAAGAGTCGTTGTTACTGGTATGGGTGCACTTACCCCAATTGGAAACACATTAAGTGAATACTGGGATGCGTTACTAAATGGAAAAAGCGGTGCTGCTCCAATCAAGCAATTCGATGCTTCTTTGTTCAAAACACATTTTGCTTGCGAGGTTAAAAACTTCAATGCTGAAGATTTTATCGATCGTAAGGAAGCAAGAAAATTAGATCAATTTTCGCAGTACGCCTTGGTTTCCGCATCGGAAGCCATGGCGGATTCTGCTTTACTTGAATCAAATCCGAATCTTGACCGCGTTGGCGTGATTTGGGGATCGGGAATTGGTGGTTTAAAAACATTTCAAGATGAAGCTCAAAATTTCTTCTCTGGTGATGGAACTCCACGCTTCAATCCGTTCTTCATTCCTAAAATGATTGCTGATATTGCAGCTGGTCATATTTCAATTAAATATGGTCTTCGTGGACCAAATTACGTAACTGTTTCTGCATGTGCGTCTTCAACGAACGCAATTATTGATGCATTCAACTTGATCCGTTTGGGGAAAGCTGACGCATTTGTAACTGGTGGTTCTGAAGCAGCGGTGAATGAAATGGGAATGGGTGGTTTCAATGCATTGAAAGCGCTATCTACGCGTAATGATTCTCCTGAAACTGCTTCTCGTCCATTCGATGTTGATCGTGATGGATTTGTGCTTGGTGAAGGTGCAGGCGCTTTAATTCTTGAAGAATATGAGCATGCAGTAAAACGTGGTGCAAAAATTTATGCAGAAGTTATTGGGGGTGGGATGTCTGGTGATGCATATCACATGACTGCGCCACATCCAGAGGGTTTAGGAGCAAAAAATACAATGCTTGCAGCGTTGGAAGATGCGCACATCGATCCAAGCGCAATTGATTATGTAAATGTACACGGTACATCTACACCTTTAGGTGATGTTGCAGAAGTGAAAGCAATTCAACAAGTTTTTGGTGAACACGCATACAACTTAAACATCAGTTCAACAAAATCGATGACAGGTCACTTACTTGGTGCTGCTGGTGCTATTGAAGCTATCGCATGTATCATGGCTGTGAAACATGATATCGTTCCACCAACGATCAACCATTTCACGGATGATCCTGAATTAGATAACAAATTGAATTTTACCTTTAACAAGGCTCAACAACGCACTGTAAACGTCGCACTTTCAAATACATTTGGATTTGGTGGTCACAATACAAGCGTTATCGTGAAAAAATTTAATGGCTAGTTCCCCTGAAACTCACATTATTTCCAAAGAAGCGTAGTGAAAGTGAATTAGAATTAATTCGATTCATTTTAAAGCGGTTTGGTTACCGCCCAAAAAATATTGCGTTTTTCGTTCAAGCAGTTACACACAAATCGTTAAGTAATACAACTGATGATAGTTCAAATGAACGCCTTGAATTTTTGGGAGATGCAATTCTTGATGCGGTTATTGCGGAATATCTCTATCAACGCTTTCCAAGTGAAGATGAAGGCTATTTAACGAAAATCAAATCGAAAGTTGTTAGTCGAAAAACGCTTGGTGAAATTGCTGAAACGATGGAGTTACGCAATGTAATTCGTTATCACAAAGGAAGATCAATTAATTTGGCGACAATCGAAGGGAATGCATTTGAAGCTGTGATGGGAGCGATTTATTTGGATGGTGGTTATGAAGCCGTCAAGAAAAGTATTCAGCACCATATCTTCCGAAAATATGTGGACCTCAACCGTATTTTAGAAGAAGAAATCGATTTTAAATCCAAATTATTTATTTGGAGTCAGAAAAAGCGATTAAAGCTTGAGTTTCTTGTTATGTCGGAAGAAAATGTTGGTGGCGTTTGGAATTATTCAATCATGGTTTCAATCAACGATACAAGTTATGGTCGAGGAACTGGAACGTCTAAAAAAATGGCAGAGCAAGCTGCGGCTAAAGAAACACTTGAATTAATGGGGGAGATTTAATCTTTTGTCAAGTAATT